>CAZJQN010000052.1:0-22632 GCA_964548125.1 uncultured Bacteroidales bacterium
AAATATATAAATAAGATTGATTATTGGAAAAATGATTACATTTTATGCCTTTTATTATAGTGAATATAAATATACAACTATAAAAAAATAAAGATTATGTAATGCATTTTGCCTAAAATCAACAAATATACTACCTTTGCTTTTTTAAAATAATAAAAAGGTTTTTCATGCAGGGTAAGTTGAAATGGCCGGTGGTGCTTGCACTGACATCGGTAGTTTTTTTCTTTCTGAGTGCAGGACGTGAGGAAAATGATCTCTGGTCAGCGCGTTTTCAGAAACAGTATGGTGTTTATGCTTTGTCACTTCCTTCTTCACTGGATTTTGCAGGAGAACAGGTACCATTGCAGGATTATGATATCAGAGAACGACTGGACAGGGAATTATTGGTTAACACATATTTTCAGTCACAAACGCTCTTGTTTCTGAAGAGAGCAAATAAATATTTTCCTGTTATTGAACCTATTCTCCGACGTAATGGTATTCCGTCTGATTTTAAGTATCTGACACTGGCAGAAAGCGGCCTTGCGCATGTGGTTTCTCCGAAGAATGCTGTTGGCTTCTGGCAGTTTACGGAAACTACAGCCAGGCAATACGGTCTGGAGGTGAATGCTGAAGTTGACGAACGGTATCATATTGAAAAATCTACCGAAGCTGCCTGTCGGTTTCTGAACGATTCCTACCGATTGTACAGAAGCTGGACCATGGCTGCTGCTTCGTATAACGTGGGGCGCAAAGCACTTAATCAACAGTTGCAGCGGCAACGGGTCAATAATTATTATGATCTCCTTCTGGGAGAGGAAACTTCACGGTACATCTTCCGTATTCTTGCTCTGAAACTGATTCTTTCAGATCCGGAAGCTTATGGTTTTCATCTGCGGAAGGAAGACTTATATCCACCTATTGCTTATAAATTTGTCCCTCTGGATTCTTCAGTAACAGATTTTACTTCCTATGCACATCAGTTTGGTATTAACTACAAAATTCTGAAAATTCATAATCCCTGGCTGAGAAACAATAAACTTACCAATCAGGCCCGGAAGAGATACATAATTAAAATTCCTGTTGAAGGATACGGTGAATATGAATATCCTTTCCAGCTCAATTATGACAGTTTACCGGTTAACGGGAACGATACGATGCAGTAAATATGAGCAGAGCACAAAAATTAGCATGGGAAAAAGCAGGTAATGTTGATTCAGTTAGGGTACTTGGCGCACGGGTGCACAACCTGAAGAATATTGACGTGTCTATTCCCCGAAACAAGCTTACGGTGATTACCGGTTTGAGCGGAAGCGGAAAATCTTCTCTGGCCTTCGATACACTCTATGCGGAAGGTCAACGAAGGTTTATTGAGACACTTTCATCCTATGCACGTCAGTTTATTGGAACACCCGAGCGACCTGATGTAGACAGGATAACAGGTCTTAGCCCGGTGATTGCCATTGAGCAGAAATCAACTACGAAAAATCCGCGTTCTACCGTCGGAACGATTACAGAAATCTACGACTTTCTCCGTTTGCTGTTTGCCAGGGCTGGTGAGGCATACTCCTATGTTACAGGTGAGAAGATGGTCCGGTATACTGACGAACAAATTATCGGATTGATTCTTCGCCAGTATGACGGGGAAAAAATTCTTCTGTTGGCACCTGTGGTAAGAGGCCGTAAAGGACATTACCGTGAACTTTTTGAACAAATCAGGAAACGGGGGTTCCTGCACGTCCGCATCGACGGACAGATTACCGAACTGAAATACGGACTGAAGGTTGACCGCTACAAGTCGCATAACATTGAGATTGTTGTTGACCGTTTGCTGGTAAAAGAAGAAGAAAGAAAACGCCTCCGTGATTCTTTGCAAACAGCCATGAAACATGGCAAAGGAATTGTGATGGTGCAACGGCACGGAAACAGCGAAGTTACTTATTTTAGCCGGCGTCTCATGTGTCCGGTAAGTGGAATATCGTATGATGAACCGGCACCTCATAGTTTCTCATTCAATTCGCCGCGTGGTGCCTGCCCGAGATGCAACGGACTGGGTACTGTCAATGAAGTTGATTTGCAAAAGATAATTCCTGATTCCCGGTTAAGTATCAGGAAAGGTGGAATCCAGCCCCTGGGGCCTTATAAAAATTCTCTTATCTTCTGGCAGCTGGAATCCATTGCCCATAAATATGGCTTTACGCTGAATACACCCATTGCTGAAATTCCCGAGGAAGCTCTTCAGGTTATTCTGTACGGTTCTGAAGAATCATTCAAGCTTATCAACAGTCCTCTGGGTAGTACGTCAAACTACTTTCTCAGTTTTGACGGGATTGTGAACTACCTGGCGTCACATCAGGAGAACGGGGAGAACGGAAACGGCGAATACGATCAGTACTACCGGAAAATAATATGCCCCGAATGCAATGGTACCCGGCTAAAGAAAGAAGCCTTATGGTTTAAAGTTGCCGGCAAAAATATTGCAGAGCTCTCGGCAATGGACATTGATGAACTAAATCATTGGCTTGATGAAACTGAAACTACACTTCCTGATCGTCAGAAAACCATTGCCGCTGAAATATTCAAGGAACTTCGCACACGTCTTGGTTTCCTCCTGGATGTGGGGCTTTCTTACCTGAGCCTGAACCGTCCTGCTGCAAGTTTATCGGGTGGAGAAAGCCAGCGGATACGCCTGGCAACTCAGATTGGATCTCAGCTAGTGAATGTTCTGTACATACTTGATGAACCCAGTATTGGACTGCACCAGCGGGATAACCTGCGTCTGATTGAGTCGTTAAAAAAATTGCGGGATCTTCCCAATTCCGTTATCGTGGTTGAGCACGACAGGGAAATGATGCTCGCGGCGGATTATCTCATTGATATGGGACCCGGAGCCGGTCGACATGGAGGGGAAATTGTTGCCGCAGGAGCTCCGGCTGAAATTCTTAAATCAGATACTATAACCGGCAAGTATCTTTCCGGTGAAAAATACATTCCGGTACCTGCTGTTCGAAGGGAAGGCTCAGGTATGTATCTCACAATCAAAGGTGCGAGAGGAAATAACCTTAAGAATGTCAGCGTGTCCATTCCGCTTGGCACCTTTGTGTGTATTACCGGTGTTTCAGGAAGCGGAAAATCTTCCCTCATCAACGATACCCTCCATCCTGCCCTGGCAAAGCTTCTTTACCGTTCCAATGCAGATCCGTTACCTTATGATCAGATGGAAGGTACCGAATATATCGATAAGGTGATTGAAGTTGACCAGGATCCAATAGGCAGGTCGCCCCGTTCCAATCCAGCCACCTATACCGGAGTAATGAACGATATCCGTTTGTTGTTTGAACAAACACCTGATGCTAAAATCAGAGGGTTTAAAGCAGGGCGTTTTTCATTTAACGTAAAAGGCGGCCGTTGTGAAACCTGTCGCGGAGCAGGTGTTCAGGCAATCGAAATGAATTTTCTGCCGGATGTTTATGTTACTTGTAAAGATTGCAATGGCAAGCGTTATAACCGCGAAACCCTCGAAGTTAAGTTCAAAGGGAAAAGTATCAGTGATGTGCTGGATATGACCGTTCATCAGGCCGTTGAATTTTTCCGCAATCATCCGTCCATTTACAGGAAGCTGATTACTCTGGAAGAAGTCGGATTGGGATATATTACCCTTGGCCAGCCTTCTACAACCCTTTCGGGAGGTGAGGCGCAGCGCGTCAAGCTGGCAGCCGAACTATCCCGGCGAGATACAGGCAAAACCCTTTACATTCTCGATGAACCTACAACCGGTCTTCATTTTGAAGATATCAGGGTGCTGATTGATGTACTCAATAGGTTGGTTGACAAAGGCAATACGGTGGTGGTAATTGAACACCAGATGGATGTGATCAAAGTGGCCGATTATATTATTGACCTGGGAAAAGAAGGTGGTGCTGCCGGAGGCGAAATCATCTGTACGGGCACTCCGGAACAGGTAGCCCGTTGCGCCAATAGCTATACCGGCCATTTCCTTGCACGTGAACTATCAGCTTTTTATGAGAAGGAGAACATTATGTAAATATCTGTTAATAAATTTTTCAATTAGTTTATAAAATATATATACTTTGCATAGCAAAGCTACAAATCAGCTAACCGATTAAGCTCATTAAAATATTTACGTTGTATGATGTCAGGTGAAGAGAAAATTGTATCGGCTTTTAAAAGCAAGGATTGGCAGGAAATTAAAGCCGAGGATTCATGGAAGATTTTCAAAATCATGTCGGAATTTGTCGAAGGCTTTGAAAAACTGGCCCGAATTGGACCTTGTGTATCTATTTTTGGTTCAGCGCGCACAACTCCCGATAACAAATATTATAAACTGGCTGAAGAAATTGCCTATAAACTTACCCAGCGGGGGTATGGCATCATTACAGGTGGCGGCCCCGGAATCATGGAGGCAGGAAATCTGGGTGCCAAACGGGGTAAAGGTAAAAGCGTTGGAATCAACATATCTTTGCCTTTCGAACAGGAACCCAATTTCTTCATTGATTCCGACAAGCTTATTACATTCGATCATTTTTTTGTCCGCAAGGTAATGTTCATGAAATATGCTCAGGGATTCATTGTTTTACCTGGTGGTTTCGGTACATTTGATGAGCTTTTTGAAGCTATAACGCTTATTCAGACAGGTAAAATTGGAAAATTCCCTATTGTGCTGGTTGGTAAATCTTACTGGGAAGGCCTCATAAAATGGATTAAGGAAGTAATGCTCGAAAGGGAGCACAATATCAGCCCCGGTGACCTGGATATATTTACCGTGGTCGATACTTCTGATGAAGCTGTTGAAATTATTGATACCTTCTATTCAAAATATATGCTCAGCCCGAACTTCTGAAGAATTCATATATTTGTATGTAAGCACAGAAAAAATAATCCTATGCTCCGGTCTAGAAATTTACTTCCTGTTGCATTCCTTATCGTCTCTATCTCGGTTGTTGCTCAAACAAAAGAGGTAAAAGTTAAAGTGGATGCACCGGGATCGGTTACGGCCGGAACATCTTTCCCTGTTAAGATTTTTTTTAACAAAGGAAATATCCAGAGCTTCAGCAGGCTTTTTCAGGATCTTCCGGCCGGATTGCAGGCTGTTTCAGTTAATCCGGCCAATGCCGATTTTTCCTTTCAGGACAAAAGGATTCGCATGATATGGCTTCGTTTACCCGAAACCGATACTTTTTCTGTAGTATATTCGGTGCAGGTTGATTACCGGCTCAAAGGGAAATTCACCCTGGGTGGCAGTTTCTCTTACGTTGATAATGGAGAAAGAAAATCTATACAGCTTCCTTCGAAAGAAATTACCATTCTTCCGTCATCTTCCACCGACCCTCGGCTAGTGGTTGATATCAATGATTTCGAGAAAAAGGTTCCCTCTTCAGTGCCTGCCGCCTCTGCTCCTGAAGTATTCTGCCGGCGAAATGTGGAACCTTCCGGTAACCTGCCAGGAGAGGACATTGTTACTCTGCTGATTTACAAAGGGAATCTCACAAGTTTTGGTAAACTGGAAGACTCTATACCGGCCGGTTATGTTGCTGTGGCTATTGAAAGGAAAGACGGGTTGTTTACATTACGTGATGGTATGGTACGGTTTTTATGGATGAATCTACCGGCCGAACCGTGGTTTACAATATCCTATCGTTTGACACCAAAATCCGGCACTCAGGGTGGAATACCTCAGCTAAAGGGGGCATTCTCATATACGAGCCAGAATCGTACATTTGCCGTACCTGTGTCGGAAACCGGTCAGCCACTGGCAAGGCTTGATAGAACAGCACTTTCATCACTTGTTGATGCCATAATTTCGGGGAAAGATGAGATACCCCTGCTGGCCTCGAAGGAAACTCCGACTACCAGTCTGGAGAGTGTTCGTCCTCCTGCTTCGTCTGGCAAAGACGTTAAAAAAACATCCGCTTCGCAACCGTCTCTGCAACAAAGCACTACTGCAAAAAGTGAGGAAAAAGAATCTCGTTCTGAAACAACTTCTTCTGCCGTTGATAAAATTTCTTCTGTTGCGGGTGAAAAAAAGAAAAAAACCGTGGTTACTTCACTGGAAACTGCATTACCTGAAACTTCGAATGACCTGCACAGATTGCTTCCTGAAAAAGGGGTTTATTTCCGGGTTCAGATTGCTGCTACCAGGAATAAGGTAAATGTATTGCAGCATTTTCGCCGGTTGAAAGTTACCGATGAGGTGCGGGTGGAAGAAGCCGAGGGCTGGTATAAATATACAGTTGGTTCGTTTCATACATACCAGGAGGCTAAAAAATGTAAAGAGGACTTGTTAACGAAAACTCTGCTTAAAGACGCATTTATTATTGCATATAATAACGGAAAACGTATAACGGTTCAGGAAGCAATTTCTTTGACCCATTCATCCTCGCGATGAACTTAGAAAAATATAGGGAGATTCTCTTACAATTACTAGCAGGTTTTTTACTGCTGTTTGGTAGCCCCTTGGTTCTGTTTGCCCAGGAAGATATATGGGAAAAAATGTTGCGGGAGGAAGTTGAAGTTACCAATCCTGTTTATAAACCTGTAATTGGTTTAGGGCCAGGGTATCTTCATTTTGCAGGGGATATAAGGAACAATATTCATACTACCCTGGTTGGAAACATGGGGGTAAAGTTCAATGTATCAACCTTCCTTGACAATAGGCACTATTACATTACCAATTTTGGACTTATATACGGAACGTTGACCGGTAATCAGCGTTCACTGACCAATCCGGCTAAAAACCTGAATTTCCAGACTTCACTGATTGCTTTTGCGCTGAATCTGGAATACCGGTTCGGGCATCTTTACAGAAAACCTCCCATACTGAATCCTTTCGTTTCAGTTGGCGTTGAAAATTTCCAGTTCAATACAAAAGGAGATTTGTACGATGCCGGCGGTAATCTTTATTTTTACTGGAACGACGGAACTCTCAGGAATCGCCCCCAGGATGTTTATCCAAACCGCTTGCTTCGTCGTGACTACGTTTATGAAACCGACTTGCGGGAACTGGATATCTATGGGAAAGGAAAATATCCTGAAAACGCTTTTGCCATACCGGTTGATGCAGGAATCGATTTCCATGTTTCCAATCGATTGACAATCAGGATGGGACATTCAGTGCATCTTACCAATACTGATTATATTGATAATCTTGGGGGAACGGACAATACCTCGGCCAGTGGAGATGCGGGAGGTAATAAACGTAACGACCGTTTTTCCTTTTCTTATATCACTATGCACCTCGACCTGTTTTCTTCACCCCGAAAAAAAGTTGTGGAGAAAATGTTTGCCAGCCTGGATGATTATGACTATGCTCTATACGAGGATGAAGACAATGACGGTGTGTTCGACGGATGGGACAGATGTCCGGGTACACCCTCAGGAATTCAGGTCGATTCAGCGGGTTGTCCTTTTGATGCTGATAAAGACGGTGTTCCTGATTACCTCGACCAGGAGCCGGGTTCGTTACCTGGTGCCGTTGTTGATAAGAAGGGGATAATGATTCCTGACAGCCTTGTTGACAATTTCCTTGCGCTGGAAGCTGTTAGCAGAAAAGATGCTGAATGGTACTGGTCTGTGGCACAGAAACCTGCAAAAGTTAAGACCGTTATTCCCGAAAAATTCCGCTTTGTCGATGCCGATCAGGACGGATACCTTTCGTTTGAAGAAGTTATTGCTGCTATAGACGCGTACTTTGATTACAAAAACAATCTAACCCTCACTGATCTTTATGAATTACAGGACTTCTTTTTCAGCCAGTGATGCATAAGGAAAAAATCAGTATTTTCTGATTCGGCTACGCTCCATGTCTCTCCTTAAATCCCTTTCCCTGATAGTTTCCCGTTTATCATATTCCTTTTTTCCCCTGGCGAGGGCTATTTCCAGTTTAGCGAATCCTTTTTCATTAATAAATAACCTGGTGGGAACAATGGTAAAGCCTTTTTCTTTAGTCTTCCGCTGTAGCTTTTTGAGTTCTGCTTTTTCTAATAGAAGTTTACGGTCGCGCATGGGATCATGGTTATTGTATGTGCCATGATCGTATGTTGCTATGTTCATTCCCCGAACAAACAATTCACCTTCTTTGAATAGGCAATAAGTATCAACCAGACTGGCTTTTCCCATCCTGAGTGATTTGATCTCGGTTCCTGTAAGAACAAGACCGGCAATATATTTCTCAACGAGTTCGTAATCGAAATATGCCTTTTTGTTTTTAATCTGGATATTGTTCTGAAATTTCATGTGTTCCTTCTCAAGCTGGCTGTAAAGGTACTGAAAAAACGGATGCAGAACAGGTCATAATGCTATCGTAACTTCATTTTCTGTCAGTCCGGCAAACAGTATATCAAGAATGACCGATGCGATGAAAAACAGCGCCAGTATGATCATGATGGAAACAATAGTAAATCGTGTTCTGTTACTTTCAGGAACTGACAGTATAGGTACAATCCCGGTATAATATAAGTATAGAGAGTACAAAGTGCAGAAGTAAAATAAAACGTTGAGGGGAAATAGATTCAGAATATTGGCAAGGCTATAGAAAAGAAAAAATGCCGTCCAGGAATATGAGGTCAATCGGATGACAGCATCGGGATCTTTTATGCCTCCGAATCGTTCAATGGTTTCATTGATGAAGAAAGAGGAAAGATACATTACTCCGCCGGTAAGAGCCAGTGAAGTTATGATACGGGCAAAAAGATATCCAAATGTAAGATGGTAGCCGGTGTGAAACAATATACTTCCAATTATGGTGAAAATGAGAACAATTAGCATCATGGGCCACACGTAATCCCGAAGAATCGTTCTGCGCGGAAGGTTTTCCTCCCTGATAACCGTCCATTCCAGTTCAGGCTGATAAAGCATCTTTCTTGCACGCTGGTATACTTTTCTCCAGTTCATGCTCCGGAAATTTTTGGCAGCAAATGTAGATAATTTTTATTGCAGGGATACATGGAGGGATGACTTACTTTTCGTTGTCTGATTTTTCGGGGTGATGGGAGTGGACAGATGGGCTGCTGAGTTTTAACCACCGATGGCCACGGAAGATTTAAAAATACAGTTGTCATTGTTCTCAAAGTTCTCATTGTTGTCATTGTTGGCAACGTCAAAATTTCCTATTTCCCATTTCCATTTCCCGAACGAGATCAATCTATGAAAACAAAAATCCAGTTAATAGGAAATGGGCAATGGGAAATTGGAAATCACAAGATCTGAAACCCAACAACCCAACAACAACGACAACTCTGATAACCCGACAACCTGACAACCATGATAACCTGACAACCTGACAACCTGACAACTTTGGCCTTTATCTCCTGACGGAGAAAAAGAATTGGTTTTTTCATTTTTTCGCTGATTACAATCCTCTTTTCGTCGGGATACAATATTTTTGATGCAGGAATGAAAAATACAGAATATTGGATCAGCAAAGGAAAAATAACCCACTATTGGTCATTCTGGGTCCTACTGCCAGCGGTAAAACCCGGCTTGCAGCCTACGTTGCCTTTAACCTTGGCAGCGAAATCATAAGTGCTGATTCACGACAGGTATACCGGCGAATGAACATAGGAACTGGAAAAGATTATGATGATTATGTTATTGAAAATTCCAGAGTTCCTGTGCATTTGATCGACATCAGGGAACCGGGCGAAAAATACACCCTCTTCGATTATCAGAAGGATTTTCTTATTGCATGGTCTGAAATTGCTTCAAAAGGAGTTATTCCTGTGGTGTGCGGGGGAACCGGGCTATATATTGAGGCAGTTATACGGAATTACCGGCTTCTCAATGTTCCGGTTAACTCAGAACTTCGGAAAGAATGGGAAAATAAGTCTGATCAGGAGTTGGTTGAAATGCTGGCAGCAATTACACCCCTGCATAATAAGACGGATATTGAAACCCGCAAGCGGCTAATCAGAGCCCTCGAGATCGCCGTTTACCAGCAAAAACATCCTGATATCCCTGGTTTGTTGCCAACATTCGACGCACTGGTAATAGGTATACAGTATGAGCGCAACGCCGAACGCCAGCGTATCACAGAGCGACTGGAACGCAGGTTGAAGGAAGGCATGATTGCAGAGGTGGAGAATTTGCTGGGAGAAGGCATTTCTCCTGACGATCTGATGTATTACGGTTTGGAATATAAATGGATCACCTTGTACCTCCTTGGCAAAATGAGCTATGATGAGATGTTCCATAAATTGATGATAGCCATTCACCAGTTCGCTAAACGGCAACGAACCTATTTCAGAAGAATGGAACGTAACGGAATCAAAATTCACTGGCTGAGAGGAGAGGACGGTACTGAAAAAAATACTCAAGAGGTGATGGAATTGGTGTACCGGCGATGGAGTGTTCAGTAATTATAAAATCCAGTCAGTTATTAAAATCAGCAACACCAGATATGCCGATGCCAGCAAATTGCCAAAGGTTATGAGAACATTATACTGTGTTCTCCATCCATGAATTTTACGTCGCAATAGCATTCCAAAATTGGGAATCAGGAATGTGAGTAACAGCAGGAGGTATTCGTACCGAAAAACCCCTTTAACCGGAGCCGAAGCAGGTAGCACATCATCAACAGGAGGTTCCTGATAAAACAGAAAAAGGTATATATATGTGAGAAAGATAAATAAGTAAACCAGATATGAGAGTTTCAGCAGAAGAGTTGAGATTTTGCGTTTCTGATGCAATCGGAACGGTTTCAGGACTACAATTGCCAGAATATAAAAAAAGGCGAATGTGCCAATAAAAACAAGATGCAGAAGAACCTGCGAAAAATTGTTTCCTGTGTTTATCTGAATCATACTTTAAATGTAAATAAATTTTCTCTTCATTCAAAAACACGATAGGAAATTGCCTTGAGATGACCAGTAAATATAAAAGCCGATTGGTACCTCTCGCCAACCGGCTTTCAAAAAATCTCAGTACCCGGATTTATTGGTTTTGTCTCTTAACATATTTATCAAGCCATCCGAAAAATTCCCTTTGCCAAAGAATAGAATTCTGTGGTTTAAGTACAAAATGGCTTTCTTCAGGGAAGAAGAGCAGACGAGCCGGAAGGTTGCGCAACCGGGCCGCTGTAAATGCCTGAAGACTTTCTGTATAGGGTATACGGAAATCGTTACCTCCTGTGATGATCAAAATAGGGGTATCCCAGTTCTCAACATACAGATGGGGAGAGAAACGGTATGAAGCGGGTTTTGGATTTTTCCAGGGAGGTCCTCCCAGATCGTGGTTCGGAAACCACAATTCTTCCGTTGAAGCATATTTGCTTTCCAGGTTGAAAATCCCGCAATGAGCAATGAAGGCTTTGAAGCGTTTGTTGTGATGCCCTGCAAGCCAGAAGACGGAATAACCTCCATAACTTGCGCCAACACAACCAAGCCTGGATGCATCTACATAGGGCTCTTTGCTGACGACATCAATGGCGCTCAGATAATCCTTCATGTTTTGTCCACCGTAATCGCCGGCAATCTGATCGTTCCATTCCTGGCCGAAGGTTGGCAGGCCGCGCCGGTTGGGGGCAACAACTATATATCCGTTGGCCGCCATAATCTGGAAATTCCAGCGGAAGCTAAAGAACTGACTCACGGCACTCTGAGGTCCTCCCTGGCAATAAAGAAGGGCAGGGTAGGTTTTGGTCGAATCAAAATCAGGAGGATAAATAACCCATACCAGCATATTCTTCCCATCGGTCGTTTTAACCCAGCGTTCCCTCACCTCACCCATAGGTATGTTGTCGTAGATGTTTTTGTTTACAAAACTCAGCTGAGTTTCAGTTCCGTCAGAAGGTCGGATGGCAAAAATTTCCGGTGCCATACGGATACTCATACGGGTTCCTACAAGAATATCTCCGGCAGTAGCAAGTGAAGTATAATCGTGCGGACCTGAAGTTATCTGCCTGATGGCAAGAGTTGCCGGTTCCATTTCATACACCTGAAAGGTTGCTATAATGCCGCTTATAAAATAAATCTTACTTCCATCTTTGCTCCACACCATGCTGGAAACGCTCTGATCAAACTGTTCAGTCAGGTATTTCTTTTCGCGGGTAAGCAGGTCGATGAGAAACAGTCTGTCTTTGTCAGCCTCGTAACCGGGTGTGGCCATGCTGGTCCAGAGGAGCTTCTTCCCGTCGGGCGAGAATACAGGATTCCGGTCGTATCCTGGCATGCCTTCAGTAAGGTTTTCTGTAGTACCGGTCTCAAGGGAATACAGATATATGTCAGAATTAGTGCTGACAGCATAATCTTTTCCCTTTAGTTTCTTGGAGGTGTAGGCAATATATTTCCCGTCAGGGCTCCATGCGATTTCCTGTGGTTCAAAATAAGGAGAAAGCGGGGCATCCCATTGTTCTCCGGGCATAATATCCCTGATTTCTGTAACAGTTCCTTCCTTATACCTGGCTGTAAAAATATGGCTGTATGCATAATCATGCCATTGATTCCAGTGCCTGGCCATCAGATCATCGTATATCTTCGCGTTGCTCAGGGGGAGATCCGGATAAAGATCGGACGGAGCTGTATCGGTCTTAACATCAGCGGTAAAATAGATTTTATCGCCGGTAGGGGCGTATTCAAAACTATTGATTTCACCTGAGTAGAACGAAATCTGCCGGCGATTTTTCCCATCAGGAGCAATTTCCCAGATCTGGGAAGTGCCACTTTCAGACGACAGAAAGCCAATTTGATTTCCCGCAGGATGCCATCGGGGATTCGATTCCGATTCATCTGTGCTGGTTAGCTGGACTGACTTTCCGTCTGAAAGATTCAGAAGGAAGAGATCGGTGTTTCCTTTGTTAGCTTTTATGTCATATCGGGTTACCGAATAAAGAACCGTTTTTCCGTCAGGCGAAACCTGTATTTCACCAATACGGCCAAATTTCCATAAAATTTCAGGTGTAAGCTTTTTTCCTGCTAACTCCTCAGGAGTAAGGGTTCCGGAAAAATCCAGTGTGGATTTTTCTATCGCCTTTTTGCTGGGTCCGGAACAGGAAAAAACTAACAAACTGACTAATAATGTCAGGGTAATAAACCTTAGGTTTCTCATAGGTAGAAAATTGTATTCTGAAGCAGTTAATTTTTAGAGGATTCCTGCAAAGACGCAATGATTTTTCGTTCAATTTCTGCTGTTAATTCAGGATTGTCGCGAAGAAGCTGTTTCACGGCATCGCGTCCCTGTCCGAGCCGTGTATCACCATAACTGAACCAGCTTCCGCTTTTTTTAATAATATCTTTTTCGGTGGCCAGATCTATGATTTCTCCCAGACGGGAAATTCCTTCGCCAAATATGATGTCGAACTCAGCCTTTTTAAAAGGCGGGGCCAGTTTGTTTTTTACAACACGCACCTTAACCCTGTTACCTGTTGCGTCTTCCCCTTCTTTTAACTGGTTGATTTTACGAATATCAATTCTTACAGATGCATAGAATTTTAAAGCATTTCCTCCGGTAGTGGTTTCCGGATTACCAAACATAACACCGATTTTTTCGCGCAGCTGATTGATGAAAATACAGCAGGTATTGGTCTTGTTTATGTTGGCAGTTAGTTTGCGCAGTGCCTGTGACATAAGCCGTGCCTGAAGGCCTAATTTCGAATCGCCCATTTCACCTTCAATTTCTGCTTTGGGTGTCAGAGCTGCTACTGAGTCAATGACAATGATATCGATAGCTCCCGAACGAATCAGGTTGTCGGCTATTTCAAGCGCCTGTTCACCATTATCGGGCTGGGATATCAGAAGATTCTCTACGTCAATACCCAGTTTTTCTGCGTAAAAGCGATCAAAGGCGTGCTCGGCATCGATGAAGGCGGCAATGCCTCCTGCTTTCTGAGCTTCCGCTATAGCATGCAAAGCAAGTGTAGTCTTACCTGAAGATTCCGGACCGTAAATTTCTACAATCCTGCCCCGGGGATATCCGCCGATTCCAAGAGCAAAATCCAGAGAAATCGATCCCGAGGGAATTACAGGTACATTCTCAACGGGATGATCACCCAGCTTCATAATGGCACCCTTCCCGAAATCCTTATCAATTTTGTCAATGGTTGACTGGAGTGCTTTCAGTTTTTCCTTGTCAATTTCTTTTTTCTGTGATTTGGTTTCCTTTTCCATAATGCTATTTAATGTTAATGTGTGCCGAGTGCCTCAAGAACCTGGCGGGCATGATCTTTGGTATCAACCTTGTCAAGAATAAGTTCAATGGTACCATCTTCTCCTATTACAAACGTGGTACGTTTAACCCCTTCGTAAGTTTTTCCGTACATCTTTTTTTCTCCCCACACACCATATGCTTTTACAATCTTCTTTTCGGTATCTGACACCAGGGTGAAGGGAAGTGCATACTTTTCGGCAAATTTCCTGTGCGATGGTACAGGATCAGTGCTTACCCCTATTACCATAAACCCTTTTGAAGTAAGGGTGTGGTAATTATCGCGCAGATTACATGCTTCTGCAGTACATCCGGGGGTATCGTCCTTAGGATAAAAATAAAGAATAACCTTCTTTCCGGCGAACTGTTTCAGTGAAACCCGGTTGCCGTTTTGGTCCTGTGCCTCAAAATCAGGGGCTTTTGATCCTTTTTGCAGTGCACTCATAGTTGTTCAAATTTAACGTTTATTTTATTTATTTTTACCGCCAACAAGCGGCTATTATTCACTATTTTTGAATGTTTTTTCAACACCTGAGGCATACGGGAAGAAGCAGGAGACAGATGTTTTTCATTTATACCCTTTTTACCCTAAAGTGTTTCTTAATAACATCTTCAAGCCTGAAAAAGTTCTTTTTCTTTTTCTTTGCCAGTTTTTTGCTGCTGAACGGCGAGAATGCAATGACCCAGGAAATCAGACTCTCAGCAGATATTTTACGTTCAAGAGCAAGCAGTGCATTTGATTCAGGAAATTATAGCTCAGCAGCCCGCTATTATGATGCACTGCTTGGCATATTTCCAAAAGATCCTGCCTACCACTATTACCTGGCACTTTCCCTCATCCGGGGGAATATAGACCCGGCCAGGGGCATCGAACTGCTGAAATTTTCTCCTGTGGCAGAATTTTATCCTGATGCCCTCTACTGGCAGGGTGAAGGGTATCGTACCCTTTACCGCTTTGATGAGGCTTTATCGGTATATGTAACCTGCTTGTCTGACAAGCAGATTCCCTCAGCGGTAAAGAAGAATGCTCTGCTGGCCAGGTCGTGGGTTGATTCAGCCCGAAGTGCAATTCAAAGACCTGTCCATGTGAAAGCATACAAGGAAACTTTTCTGGGTGGAGGTCCGCCCTGGCCTCCTTTCATAAGTGTGACGGGTGACACATTTGTACTGATAACATTGCCCGAAGGAATACTGCAGCGGTATACATTAAGGGAGATACCTCCTGCAGGGATTGTGCCCCTTCGTCCACCTGACGGTTCAAGGCTTCTTTTTTCCATTCCCGGACGCTGGCCAAAAAAAAATGAGCAGTGGGAGAGTGTCTTTTTTCAGGCAACAGGATGGGGAGATTTCCATCCGGCAACAGAAGAAAAATGGCCTTTGCCTGAATTTTCTTCAGCCTTTTTCTTTCCAGCAGATTCAGTCTGTTACGTTTCAAGTTCAGCCACAGGAATTGGACAACACGACATTTTTATATCCCGAAGAAAAAATGGCAGTTATTCAGCTGAGCGACTTGCCTTTCCACTGAACAGTCCGGCCGATGAAGTGGCATTTTATGTGAATCCGGTGAAGAAAATGGCTGTTCTTATTTCAAACCGTAAGTATGGCGGGCGTTTCTTTACAGCTTACGAAATAGCCTGGCCACCAGAGGAGGAACGGTTTTTGGTGCAGAACGATCCAGTAGCTCTGTCATTTTTCCCCGACAGGGTAACCTATGCATCCGGACTATCTGCAAATGGATCTGAAAAAAAAGCAATCCCTAAGGAAAGTAAATCCGAAAATGGGAGGAACAGGACTCAACCCGCATCTCCTCCCATTGTAATGACGGGAGAAGACCAGTCAGGGTACCTGACTCTGTTGAACGAAGCCTTGCGTTTGCAGCTGAAATCAGACTCAATAATGAGAGTAGCTGAGGAACAGAAGAAAAGCCTTAGCGAGGTTAAGGAACCTTCTGAACGGAACCGCCGCTCCCGGCAGATTTCAGCTCTTTTCAGTAAAGCCGATAGCCTGCAGAACCTTGCCAATATCCGGTATTCGCTTGCCCGGGAAATGGAAATGAAATACCTGCAGAAAGAAATTCCGCGGTATCGGCCTCCTGCAAAAGAAACCGCAGGAAATTCCGCTTCACCCGCCCAGATAAGCGGAACTTCCTCATCCCGTAAAAAAGATGAGGAAAAACCCGTTGCAGTAGATCAGGAGCAGAAAAATCTTTCAAAGGAAGCTTCACACGATGATGCTAATGTCAAAACAGCAGGTACGACTGATGTTTTTGAAATAAGGCCGGTTTCACCCTATTCTGTCAACTTTCCTATTCCATTGGACCAGGGTTTTCCTGAAGGTGTACTCTACCGCATCCAGATCGGTGCTTATAGCAAACCGGTAAAGCCTGATATGTTTCGCGGATTATATCCGGTTACAGGTGAGCGTGCAGTTGAATCAGGCATTATCCGATACTATGCAGGTGCCTTTAGGTCCATTAATGCCGCTGAAAAAGCACTGAAAAAAGTGAAAGAATATGGGTTTTCCGAGGCATTCATTGTTTCCTGGTTTCAGGGAAGGCGCATTTCACTTATCAGGGCAAGAGAACTGGAACAAATGATGCAGAATCCCTGAAATCATTCATAGCAGTTTAGCCTTTCTTATCCTGTTCCTTGGGAGTATCTTTCTTTTCAGGCCCTTTAAGCTTATCCTCCTTCGAAAGTCCTTCCAGTACCTGAATTTTGATTCCGTCTGATAGTCCGGTTTTGATAAACCTTTTTTCAAACACCTGGGGCGTGGAGGTTTCTACTTCCACATAAGCAGAGTCTTTCTCAAATTTAAGCATGGATTCTTCTACAGCCAGAACGCTGTCGGCCCGTTCAAGGACTATATCAGCATTGGCACTGTAATTAGCCCGGATGAAGGCTTTGTCCTTGAGTTTGACAGCCGCCTTGATTTCAAACTGAATGGCGCCGTTCTCTTCCTTCCCCTTAGGGGCAATGTACTCGAGAAAGGCATCAAAAGTTTCATTTTCTATGGCACCTATCCGCAGTACCAGCGGCATCCCTGGCTTCAGTTTGCCTACTTCAGTTTCATCAACCTTTCCTTTAAAAATCATTTCCCCCATGTCGGCAACACTGGCAATGGTGGTACCTTCGTTGAAATTATTGGCTTCGATTACCGAATTCCCTACTTCAACCGGCACATCGAGCACCATACCATCGATGGTGGAACGAATTAGCGTGTTGGTTACTGTTCCGGCCTTTTTTGATACACCCTCACGTATCAGCTGAAGATTGTTTTCAGCGGCTTCCAGTTCTTCCAGGGCATTGTTGTAATCACGGCGGTATTGCTGGAATTCAGCTTCGGGAATAACACCCTGTTCATAGACCTTCTTTTGTCGTTCATACACCATTTTTGCGTCTTCCAGGTTGATCTGAGCTCTTTTCAGCCGTGACTCAGCATTGTTGAGTGTTACCATGTCAGGAATGATGCGCACTTTGGCGATCAGATCACCTTTCTTGACCTTTTGACCAGCTTCAACATACAATGTTTCAATGATACCTGATACCTGAGGCTTTATGGCTACTTCCTTCCTGGGAACAACTGAACCGGTAGCTACTGTCTTTTTAACAATGTTTGTTATTTCCGGATTCTTAATTTCATATACAATTGGCTTTTTCTTTGACTTTGAATACAGATAGGCAAAGGTGGCCACGAACAGGGCAACAAAAACCAGAACCAGTGTGATGCGAAAAATTTTTTTCATAGTATTTTATCAGTTTTAAGCGTTAATTTTATTCATAGCGTAATGCGTCAATAGGCCTCATACTAACAGCTTTGCGGGCAGGAATCAGTCCGGCAATCAGTCCGGCAACAATAAGAATAACAAGAGCTGAAATTCCAATGTTGAGTTCAACCCCCGGGTTTTTGAACATAGTGTCGCCGCTTGTCTGTGGGCCCAATGCCTGATTAACAGCAGCCAGAACACCTACTCCAAGCATAAGTCCGAAACTTCCGGCAATGGCAGTAAGAGTTACTGATTCGGTAAGCACCTGATTGATAATGCGCCAGGGGGTTGCTCCGATGGCCCGCTGGATTCCTATTTCCTTTGTACGTTCTTTAATAATGATGAGCATAATATTGCTGACCCCAATTACCCCGGCAAAAAGGGTTCCGATACCGACAATCCAGATCAGAACTCTGATGCCCGTAAACAATCCGGTCATTTTTTTAAACTCCTTTTCCATGTTGAAATGTCCAAACGCCTGTTCATCCTGAGGGGAAATATTGTTTCGTTCACCCAGAATACGAAGGCATTTTTCTTCAACCACAGAAGCCGGTATGCCTTTCCGGGCGGTAACCATAAAATAATGTACTACATCACCGAAGTTATAGGCTATCTGCATGGTGGTGAAAGGAATATGAATAGCCTTTTCTTTGTCCCCACCGAAGGAAATGTTCTTGTTTTTGGGTTCAAATACTCCTATAACCTGAAAGTAAATACCTTTAATGCGGATATATTGTCCTATTGGGTTTTCATCCGGATTAAAAAGTTCAGCTTTTACGCGATTTCCAATTACAGCAACTTTTCTTTTTTCCTTAATATCCACCTCATTAATAAACCTTCCCTGGATCATGTCAACCGGATCAATTCGATTAAAAGCCGGATAATCCCCGAAGATGGAGTAGGATGCTGTTTTAAGTCCCCGTACAACATTGTTGTCTCCGTTTCCACCCCATGGCTGTAGCCTGGGAGCAAGGACGTCGATTTCAGGTATATTTTCCAGAAGTGCCTGCATGTCGGAGTTATGCATATTCCAGTAGCGGCCACGCGGAAAACCTTTGTATGGAATGGTTGTCTGCCGGGTAAAAACAAAGGCGCTGTTTGTGGCAAAATCGGAAAATCCGTCGAATACTGCATGCTGAAGCCCATTGCCGGAGCCCATCATAATAATGAGCATAAAAATGCCCCAGAAAACCCCGAAAGCAGTAAAAAAGGTGCGGAGTTTGTTCGTCTTGAGCGAACTGTAGATTTCGTGCCATCTGTCTCTGTCGAACATGCTGATAATTTTTTATTCGTCTTTCAGTGCAACTACTGGTTTAATGCGGGCGGCACGAAGTGCCGGAAAAAATCCGGCGATGACTCCGGCCAGAACCAGAATTAACGTAGCGCTGACACCAATGGAGAAATCCACTTCCGGGTTTCTGAAGAACTCAGTAGCCGGCATATTAGCCGAAATGAGTTCCAGAAGACCGATTCCGGCTACCAGCCCTATATAGCCCGCCATCGCAGTTATCACAACCGATTCCAGGACTATCATCAGGATGACTGACCAGGGTGTCGCACCGATGGCTTTTCGGATGCCAATTTCTTTCGTGCGCTCATTTACCACAATAATCATGATGTTGCTAACCCCCACAATGCCGGCAATGATGGTAAAAAGGCCAATAATGCCGACAAAGATTTTAATTCCCAGAAACAAATTCTGAAATTGTTTGTATTCTTTCAGCCTGTTTCCTATGTATAGGGCGCCCATATCATCTTTGTCGAACCGGTGCCGCTGGGCCAGTTTTTCCCTGAGGTTTTTTTCCAGTTGCTCACTTTCTTTTGGTGAAAGGTCGGTAGTAAGTGTAAGATTATGGATACGGTTTCCCCCTCCGAAAATCATCTGCGTGGTGCTGATAGGCAGATAAATGCGTTGTTCATCGCGTTCATACTGATCGGTAAAAACACCGACTACCTGAAAAAGAACGCCGTTCACTTTAATTAATTCCCCCAGGGGATTTTCCCCGTTCTTAAATAAGGCTTTCTTTACCGGTAACCCGATTACTGCTACCTTTCTGTTCTTCTGTATATCAATTTCGTTCAGAAACCTTCCTTCTATGAGTGTCGGATTCTCTATCACCTGCATATCAGGATGCACACACAACAAATCGAAGGAACCATATTCCTTTTTGTACGATACAATGCGGTTTTGCCAGAGAAAATAACGGGCGGAAATTTCCTTTACACCTGGGATAAGATTTTTTACGAAGTCATAATCCTCGTTAGTAAAGTTGATCTGCCGTCCGGCCTGCATACCTTTGTAGGGTTTTGTTGTTGTTCCGTTCCACAGCCAGAGGGTGTTGGTAGCGTCGCTTTTGAACTGATATTCAATCCCGTTCTGCAGTCCATTACCGGAACCCAGGAGGATCATCAGCATGAATATACCCCAGGCAACGCTGAAGCCGGTCAGGAATGTCCTGAGCTTATTCTTCTTGATAGTAGAAAAAATCTCCTGCCAGTTGTCAAAATCAAATAGTCCCATGGTACTAAACAGCAATATGTTCAACAGAAGGTCTGAGGAGTATGTTTTCGCCGATAATTCCGTCCTTTATGCGGATGATCCTGTCCGTTCTCTGGGCAACATCCTGTTCATGGGTGACGATAATAACGGTGATTCCCTTACGGTTTACTTCCCGAAGCACTTCCATTACTTCAACAGAGGTTTGTGAATCGAGAGCACCGGTAGGTTCATCGGCCAGAATCACTTTTGGTTGGGCAATCAAAGCCCTGGCTATGGCTACCCTCTGTTTCTGACCTCCTGACAGTTCGCTGGGAAGATGATCAGCCCATTCACGAAGGCCAACCTGTTCGAGATAATCCATGGCTATTGCATTGCGCTTTTTTCGGTTTACTCCTTGATAATACAAGGGGAGGGCAACATTCTCAAGAGCCGTTTTAAAGGCAATCAGATTAAAACTCTGAAAAACAAATCCAAGGGTACGGTTTCTCAGCCGAGCCGCCTGGGTTTCATTCATTTCTCTTACCAATTTTCCTTCAAGGTAGTACTCCCCGGCATCATAGGTGTCAAGCAGGCCAATGACATTCAGTAATGTTGACTTTCCTGAACCTGAGGAACCCATAATGGAAACCATTTCACCTGCTTCAATGGAAAGATCAATCCCTTTGAGTACATGTAGACTGTTGCTGCCCATAATATACGACTTATGGACTTTCTTCATCAGAATCATCAGCTTTGGGTTTTAATTGGATATGCATTTTCAATTATAATGCCGAAAGTCTCAAAAGACAGTATATTAGAATGTTAGTATAGTTTTACTTTTGGAAGAAGTAATGGTAATTGTATAGAAATGATACATGGAATGTTCGATATCGAACAGCAATTAGTCGCTTCGTGTCACGTTTGATAAGTTACCTCAGAAATTGAAGGGTAAGCTTCAGAACTTATAGGCTAATCCGATGGCCAGAGCTTCCTTGAACTGAATACGTGGTTTTTTCTCCAATTCGCTGATTACCCCATCGTTATTTTCGTCCTTACCTATTTTAATATCGTCGTCATAGATAAGCTGCGTTGAAATATTGGCAGAAAGGTATTTATTGATCTTCATGTTCAACAATACTTGCCAGTTAATATCAACATTTTCAGGATGTTTAATGTAATTGCTGAACAGATCTACGGAAGTCTGCAGATTTACATTTTCCATAATGTTCTTATTAGCAGCGGCTTTAAAATAACCTCCGAACTCGTATCTTGCCTTTTTGCCGGGTTCAACTCCGAATGCCCCTTTTGCTGAAAGGCTGTCGTCGTTTACAATAGTTATCCTGCCTGATACAGGGGATAGGTAAAAGGAAAATCCTTCGGCAGGTTTATAGTCTATACCTATGGCAAGGTTAATGTAGCCCGGGGATAAGAAATTGGAAATGACTTCTTTATCCTGTGGAGATTTATAGCCTGGGGCAAACTGACTTCTGAAACCGAAAAGAAGAGTGTAAAAGAAGGTACTGGTGGCTTTCCGTCCAAATTTGGAGGCAAATTCTATTTTGTCGTCACTTTTTACGGGTCTTTCTCCATTTCTTTTTAGCTGGCCATAAGTAAGGTTAAGAGTATTTTCCCATGCATTTTTTTCTTTAGTATAGTTAGCGGCAAAATTAAATAATGCTGTACCAGACACAGAGCTTGAACCTCCGGCAGCCCAGTTGGTCAGGCTAAGCTGGTTGAAATTAAGAGCAGCCATACCGTTGGTTTTCCAGTGCTTTATAGAGTCCTGCGCATGCATGGAAAATGCAATAACCAGGAATAATACTAACAGCAGATAGTCTTTGCGCATAGGTATGATTTGTTTTTACAATATTAACGAATTGTTCATTAATTTATTCCATGCAGTTGTCATTTTCTATTAACCCAATTTATCCATTAGAAGCTCTAAATGACATGAATTGCAGTGATGAGGGAGAAAGGAGTGGGAGTGTTTGATTATTACTACAGAAGATTAAAAGTACAGTTATCATTGTTCTCATCGTTATCATCGTTGTCATTGTTATCAACTCCAATATTTCCTATTTCCTGTACGAGAACACATTATGAAAATGAAAACCTCATTTAATGGGAAATGGGAAAGCACATGATCTGAGACCCAACTACCTGACAACTTAGACAACCCGACAACGACGAAAACCAATAAAATTATTTGTTGTCATTGTTCTCAAAGTTCTCATTGTTGTCATTGTTGGGATCA
>CAZJQN010000053.1:0-22397 GCA_964548125.1 uncultured Bacteroidales bacterium
AAAGAATGAAAGAATTTGATACTGTTACTTTTTCGAAAACTATAAAAGATATATTTCCATATGTTGAATCTACTTTATTTATTTTAGATATTAAGGCAAACAACGAAAAACAGCCAAGTCAAGGCCGAATAAACTTGCGAGCAGGATACCTTATTGCTTCTCCTGGTGTTTATTTAAAGATGGTATTATTTAAGGATAGAAAAAACAATAAGGATATTATTGGAATAATTTTAGGTTGCAGTATGCCACCTATACAATATTGTGATTATGGGTTTTTAGAATTTAATAATGAGAAGTTAGAATGGACTGTAAATAGAGACGTATTCCCATGGGAAGATTTTAATGCAAAATGTAATAAACTCGCTAAACAAAAACAAGCTACTGAAGAGTATTTCTTACCAGAGATATAATTACCGGAATATGGAACCTCTATCATTGTCATTGATTCTTGGGATGCGAACAAAACACCCTTATTTAAAATTAACTGGGACGGAGAGAAATTTGTTTTAGAATGAGTACGCTTGCCAACCCGTGGTTAAGCCCACTGAGATTGATTTGGTGTAACCCCCAATGTTTTGGATATATTTAAAAAAGGTTCCAGGACGATTTCATTGACGACCTGGTTAAGCAAGAATAGCTCTTGTTCAAATTTTGTCAGGGGTTTAACAAATGATGATCAGGAAAATTCATACTGTTAAGTCGTTAAGATACTATTCCCCCAAATTCAATAGATTCTTCTGGAAATTGAAATGTGTGATTATGTGATATTTCCGCGCAAAAATCTCCAGATATCATGGCCTACCAGACAACAATGTTTTTGATTTCAGAGGTTCGAATATTCAATGAGGTGGCGTCGGGTAATAAAGTGTACCGGGTACCACGCCGCAAGATAACCAATAAGAAGTACGGTAGAAAAGACGAGAATGAAATCCGTGATTTTCATATAAACCGGATAGGTATCGATTACAAATGAACCGCTTCCCGGAAGGGTAATCCATCCGAAATGCATCTGGCCAAGGCAGATCAGCATTCCAAAAAGCAATCCCAGCAAAGCTCCCGTAAAAGCGATCAGCATTCCTTCGAGAAGAAAAATCTGTCGGATATGGCCGGGAGTAGCTCCCATACCTGACAGTACCGCGATATCTTTCTTTTTGTCGAGGATCAGCATGGTGATGGATCCGACAATGTTGAAGGAAGCAATGATGAGAATAAAGGTGAGAATGAAATAGATAGCCCATTTTTCCGATTTCATCACCTTATAGAAAAACTCCTGCTGCTGGTAACGGTCTTTCACATCAAATCGTTTTCCAAGGAGTTCAATGACGTTTTCACGGATACGGTCAACCGGTACTGTGAGGGAGCATTTTATTTCAAGGGCTGATATTTCAGAGCGGTATTCGAGGATATCCTGAGCAAAGTCAAGAGGCACAAAGATGTATCGGGAATCGAAATCCTGTTCAATACGGAAAATGCCGGCGGCAAAAACAGCTTTTCTCTGAAAGGCGCGTGTAAGATCGCTGAGGGAAACATTGGTGCGCCGGGGCACATAGATCCAGATAGGATCGATCAGCTTAACGCCAATGCCCATATAATATGCGATGCCCTGTCCCACAACTGCATAGGGAATGTCTCCGTGCCGCAGCATAAATTCTCCGTCATACATCACCTGATTTATGCCGCTCACCGAAGTATACGCCGAATCAACACCCTTGATGGTAGCAATGTATTGCTTGTCGCCGTATTTGAGGAGAGCATTTTCTTCCAATACCTGAGATATATGGAGAATACCCGGTATTTTCGCCAGTTTTTCGAGAGGGAGTGAATCTGGAGAAAAAACTTTTCCTTCTACGGCAGTAATTCTTAAATCAGGATCAAACGAATTGAACAGGCTTTTGACCAGCCGGTCAAACCCGTTAAAAACTGAAAGCACAATGATGAGGGCCATTGTTCCCACCATAACTCCTGTAACCGCAATCAGGGAAATGATATTGATAACATTCTGGGATTTTTTGGCCACCAGATAACGCCGGGCTATGTAAAACGGGAAATTCATTCTTTGTAAGCTTTGACGATAAGGCCTGTACCCTGGCGATGAGGTGTATGGAGATCAATGAAATTCAGAATCAAGGCGGGCAGGATGATCAACAGGTACCATAAGGGAAGAACAAGGAAGAAAAAGCGGGAGGTATTCAGCAGTATGATGGGATATTTCATGGTTAGTAACCAGGCTATATGGCCGGGGGTACCATAGGAATACAATGCATGTACGCGGGAAAAGCCTGCGGAGTGAAGTTTGGCCGTGATTTCTTCAATGCTGTAACCGTTTCGCACGTGTTCGTCAATAAAGGAAGGATCATCCGAATGGTGAGCATCACTTCCTCCCTTGTCGGAAGGGGTTGAAATAAGAAGCAGGGAATTTTTTTTCATTGCCCGGAAGAAATTTCTGAAAACCTGTTCATCCTCGGCAATGTGTTCCATCACGTCGATGGTGATTATCAGATCATAGTTGTCCTGGTCAGTGAGATGGACCAGATCGGCTTCGCGGAAGCTTACCCTGTTTCCGAGTCCGCACCGATTGAAAAAATTCTGGCAGTCGCTGATTTGTTCCGGTTTGATATCGATTCCTGTGATGGTCCATTCGGTAGCTATCCGGGCCATAAACCAGGAATACTGACCAAAACCCGAGCCGGCATCGAGCACGTTTTTTCTGCCGGCTGACTGCCGGGCAAAACGTCGAATTTCGCGTCGCACATACCAGGAGCGCAACAGAAGAATATTCAGCAACAAATAGAACACTTTTCGGAGCCAGGGAGAGCGGTTAAAAACCTTTCCAAGCGATTGCTTGATGGGATCGTACTGCATGCGGGGCTATTTCTTTTTCAGAAGGTTATCAATCCGTTCGTAGTAATCGAGGCTGTCATCAATAAAAAAGGAAAGTTCCGGGATGATACGTACCTGGTGGCGAATCATCTGACCAAGATGAAAACGGATATTTTTCGCATTCTGGCTGATGATTTCAAGAACTTCCTTTCCGGCCTCAGAGGGGAAGACAGAAATATAAACCCGGGCCACGCTTAAATCGGGTGAAATGCGCACAACGGTAACGGTAACCATACGTCCGTTGAACAAGCTATTCGTTTGTTGCTGAAAATAGGTAGCCAGTTCTCTCTGGATGAGGCGTGCTACCTTTTGCTGGCGTGTACTCTCGGCCATATATCTCGTTATTTCATCAGGTTATATATACGTGCCATCAGCCAGTTGACTCCGGCGATAACAGGGCATGCCTTCCTTTTTTCTTTCATGGCATCAAAAAGACGGGAAAAGCGGTTGCGTGTTTCCTGCAATAATTTGCTCTGATGAACCGGAATATCATTTGTGGCCATTGATGTATGTGTTTTAACAGGTTTTGGAAAAATTTCGGGAAGAGAGGAGGGTGTTTAAATGTGAGCCGTAAAAATACTATTTTTGCACAACTTTTTGTATTTCAAAGTCAATATTAGCTAAGTTATGGAAGTTGTACTCAGCGGGATACGCAGCACAGGGAATCTGCACCTGGGAAATTACTTCGGTGCGGTAAAGAATTTTGTAGCCATGCAGAAGGATTACCGCTGTTTTTTCTTTATTGCCGATTATCATTCCTTAACAACCCATCCTACTCCTGTTGATCTGCATGAAAATGTCAAGGCAGTTCTTTCGGAATACCTGGCGGCAGGGTTGGATCCTGAGCTGTCGACTATTTACATTCAGAGTGATGTTCCGGAGATTCCAGAGCTGTATCTGTTGCTGAATATGATATCCTATGTGGGGGAACTGGAACGTACAACTACTTTTAAGGAAAAGGTGCGTAAACAGCCTGATAATGTGAATGCCGGCTTGCTTACATATCCTGTACTGATGGCCGCCGACATACTTATTCACAAAGCTAATAAGGTTCCGGTGGGGAAAGACCAGGAGCCGCATCTTGAAATGGCCCGCAAATTTGCCCGCCGGTTCAATCAGATGTACAATACAGAATGTTTTCCTTTGCCGGATGCTTTTAACTGGGGCAAGGAATTGATCAAGGTACCCGGTCTGGACGGAACCGGAAAAATGGGTAAATCGGAAGGTAATGGAATATTCCTGGCCGATACAGATGCTGAAATCAGGAAAAAGGTGATGAGAGCTGTCACGGATACAGGTCCGGCAAGTCCGGGTCAGCCTATGTCAGAACCGGTGAGAAACCTCTTTTATATCATGGAAATAGTTTCATTACCTGACACGGTTGCCTATTTCAGGGAACAGTATGAAAACTGCCGGATCCGATACGGAGACATGAAGAAACAACTGGCTGAGGATATCATAAAGGTTGTAGCTCCTATCCGCGAACGGATCAACCAGATTAAATCAGATAACGATTATCTGAGAAAAGTGGCTCGCATGGGTGCAGAAAAGGCAAGGGAGAGCGCTTCGAAAACTCTATCAGAAGTAAGAAGCATCATCGGTTTTAAGCCATTCTGATACCTTTCTTTTCCCGGCAGAATAATAAACAGCTGAATGCATCTGTTATATTTTCACTTTCTTTCTTAATCCGAAAAATGCGGTCCTGAAAAAAAAATTGTCTTATAAAGGACTGATTTACGGCCAATTGAACTTTCTTGGAGTAATACGTTTAATAATCCTATAACTTCGAGTAATTTTATCGGGGAAAAAGCCATGATTGATCCTGCCACTATTCAGCGGATATACGATGCCATCGATATTGTCGATGTGGTGAAGGATTATGTTTCCCTGAAGAAACGGGGGGCAAATTATCTTGGGCTTTGTCCTTTCCATAATGAAAAAACACCTTCATTCACAGTATCTGCCAGCAAGGGAATTTTTAAATGTTTTGGCTGCGGCAAAGGAGGGAATGCGGTGAATTTCATTATGGAGCATGAGCATCTTTCTTACACGGAGGCACTCCGACTTCTGGCGAAAAAATACCACATCGAAATTGTTGAGAAAGCTCCTTCGGAAGAAGATATACGCCAGCAAAATGAACGGGAAAGCCTTCTGGTTATCAGTGAGTTTGCTGCCAGGTTTTTTGCCGAAACCCTGAGGAAAGATGTGGAAGGAAAGACTGTGGGTCTGGCTTACTTCAAGGAGAGGGGTATAAGGGACGATATGATTGAACGTTTTCAGCTAGGATACAGCCCTGAAAAACGTGATGCCTTTACGAAAAAAGCCCTTCAGGAAGGGTACCAGCTGGAATACCTCATCAAATCGGGATTAACCATACAGCATGAGGGAGGTGAGCCTTTTGACCGTTTTCACGGAAGGGTAATATTTCCCATTCACAGTTTGTCGGGCAAAGTGATTGGCTTTGGAGGCCGCATTCTCCGATCAGACAAAAATATAGCCAAGTACCTGAATTCACCGGAATCGGAAATTTACCATAAGAGCCAGGTTTTATATGGTTTGTATCAGGCACGGAAGGCGATTGAAAAAACAGGTAAAGTTTTTCTTGTTGAGGGATATACGGATGTGATATCATTGCATCAGTGCGGAATTGAAAATGTGGTTGCCTCGAGCGGCACTTCGCTGACGGTTGAGCAGATTCGCCTGATCAAACGTTTCACAAACAACATTACTATTCTTTATGACGGAGATGAAGCCGGGATAAAGGCTTCATTGCGGGGCATCGACATGGTGCTGGAAGAAGGAATGAACCTGAAGGTTTTATTATTACCTGAAGGAGAAGATCCTGACTCGTATTCCCGAAAGGTGAGCATAACTGATTTCCAGGGTTTCATTGAAAGGAATGAAAGCGACTTCATTACCTTTAAGACCCGTCTCCTGATGAAGGATGCACAGAACGATCCTATCAAGCGGGCTAACCTTATCAATGATGTTGTCAGGAGCATTGCTTCCATACCCGATCCGGTAACCCGGTCAGTTTATATTCGCGAATGTTCCGTAATGCTTTCAACCGATGAACAGACGCTTTATTCCCAGGTAAACAGGGTCAGGCGGGAAAAGAGTGTGCAGAAAAGTTACAGGGAATATGGCATTCCGGAACCTCCGGCTGAGCTTCCTTCTTCTATTCCTGAGATTGAAGTGGTTGACGAAGTCAAACCCAAGGAAAGAGAAATTATCCGGCTGATTCTTAATTACCCGGAAAAAAAAGTATTGTACCTGAAGGAACATGAAGATGATGAACCGAAAGAAGTAACGATCAGTGAGTTTTTTGTCAGGGAAATAAATCGGGATGAGATGCGGTTTACCGATCCGGTGTATCAGAAGATATTTTCAATTGTCGAGGATTATGTAAACCGTGGTGATCCTATAGATGAAGCTGTTTTTTTGCGGTCATCCGATCCGGAGCTTAGCCGGGTAGCGGCATCCCTTCTGGCGCCGATGCCGGAATTAAGTGCTATCTGGGCTAAGGAAGGGAGTATACCTCCTACTGAGGAGGATAAGTTGCCGGAACTGGTTCCGAAAACACTTCTGGCCCTTAAAAACCAGATTATACTTGATGCCATTAAAGAAGCCCAGCAGAAATTAAGACAGGCACAGGAAGCAGGAAATGCAGATGAAATTAATTACTTCCAGCTTCGCATTGCAGAACTCAATAACTTTAAAAAGACCTTCTCGAAAGAGCTGGGAGAACGTATCGTTATCCGCTGAAGAAACGGATCATCATTTCAACTGAAAACTATTGGGCGATTGCAGGAATCAAAAAAATTCCGTATCTTTATTTGCGCAGGGAAGGGCAAATTGCGGTGGAAGGGATGATATACAAAACCCGGAAAACCGATGAAAACAGACCTTCTGTCATACCTTACCCAGAGGTATTATAAAGATGAACGCTCAAAGACCGAGCCGGGACCTGTAATTACTATTTCGCGCGAATATGGATGTCCGGCAAAAGATGTAGCGGCCAAACTTTCGGATGCATTGAACAACAAACTGATCATTCGGGGGGAAAAACCCCTGTGGCGCTGGATCAGTAAAGAGATTCTCAACGAAGTAGCAAAAGAGCTGGAAATGGATCCGGAAGAAATCAGGTATGTTTTTGAATATGAGAAGAAAGGCGTTTTTGATGATATTCTGAAATCGCACAGTCAAAAGTATTACAAGAATGACCGTAAGATAAGGAATACCATAGGAAAGGTAATCCGCTCCCTGGGGGTTCAGGGGCACATTATTATTGTAGGGAGGGCAGGGGTTGTTCTTACCAAGGATATTCCGCGCTCATTGCACGTAAATCTTGAAGCTCCCCTTGAATGGCGGGCTCTTCGAACCAGTGAAAAGAAGTGCATGACCATTGAACAGGCCAGGAAGTATGCGCTCGACATGGACAGGAAACGCAGGGAGTTCAGGGAATATTATGCCGGCAAGGATACCGATTACACTCGGTATGATGTTACTTTCAACTGTATGACTCTGTCAGTTGACGAAATAGTAGATGCCCTGATAAAAATTGCTGAACTCAGAAAACTGATCTAGATTTTGAATTCCTTTCTGAGCAGGTCAACATAATCAAGTTTTTCCCAACCGAAGAATTCGACTTCTTTATAAGCTTTTTCCGGATTTCCGTTGTTAGCATTGGGATAAACATACGTGAAATCTTTCCGGTAGGGGCGGCCCATGTGCCCATAAGCGGCTGTTTCGGAGAAAATAGGATTTTTCAGTCCGAAACGTTTCACAATGGCATAGGGCCTCATGTCGAACAGACGTTTGATCTTCTCTGCTATCTGGCTGTCGTTCATTTTGATGCGGGAAGTGCCGAAGGTATTGACATAAAGCCCAACCGGATCAGCCACACCGATTGCATAGGCAACCTGAATGAGTACTTCGTCGGCAATTCCGGCAGCAACCATATTTTTGGCGATGTGGCGGGCAGCATAAGCCGCAGAACGATCTACTTTAGAGGAATCTTTACCAGAGAAAGCTCCTCCCCCATGAGCGCCACGACCTCCGTATGTATCAACAATAATTTTCCGTCCGGTCAGCCCGGTATCGCCATGAGGGCCGCCAATGACAAATTTTCCGGTAGGATTGACAAGAAGGATAAAATCGTCGTGGAAGAGTTTCTGAATTCTTTGGGGAAGCCGCGCCATAACCCTCGGAATTAATACATTGCGCACATCATTCCGTATGGTGGCATGCATTTCCTTTTCCCCGGCAAATTCATCGTGCTGGGTTGAGACCACAATTGTATGAATACGGTTAGGAGTCTTGTCATCATTGTATTCTACCGTGACCTGACTTTTGGCATCCGGTCGGAGATAGGTCATTTCATTTCCTTCGCGTCTGATAGAAGAAAGTTCCTGGAGTATGACATGTGCCAGTTCGATGGGCAGGGGCATGTATTCGTCCGTTTCAGTGCAGGCATATCCGAACATCATTCCCTGATCACCGGCTCCCTGTTCTTCTTCCTTTTCGCGAACCACTCCCTGTCGAATATCGGGCGATTGCTCGTGAATGGATGAGATAATGCCGCAGGCGTCGGCGTCGAACATGTACTCGGCTTTGGTATAGCCTATGCGCCGGATTACTTCCCTGGCAAGGCTCTGAACATCGACATAAGCCCGGGTGCGGACTTCACCGCTTAAAACAACAAGCCCCGTGGTAACAAGCGTTTCACAGGCTACTTTCGATTCAGGATCGTAACGCAGAAATTCATCCAGCAGGGCATCAGAAATCTGATCGGCAATTTTATCAGGATGTCCCTCAGAAACGCTCTCGGAAGTAAAAAGGTACGGCATCTGAAAAAGTTTATATTCTCAGGAGGGCAAATTTAGTTTTTTCATTGAAAAAGTGGGCCCAGTTGGGATCGAACCAACGACCCCCTGATTATGAGTCAGGTGCTCTAACCGTCTGAGCTATGGGCCCTGAATCTCAGGTTCCGGCTGTTTCGGAAAGAAAAACCGGTTTCTGAAAAAGGACTGCAATATTATCAAAATTTTACGGAAATTTAAAAATCATCGTGAATTTTTATGTTCTGCGGGATGGTTATCCCCGAAAATATGTTGTAACTTTATCCCATACAATGAAATAGAAATTTCTCTAATGCATCGCGATTAGAAAAAACCCTATCTTTCAGTCGAATTTTTCAATTCACCTGAAAGCTGGTTTTTCTAAATCGGGATAGTTTCAATTTATTCATCAGTTTGCTCCTTTCAAGAGCTTCTAATGAATAAATTGGGTTTATATCAGAAGCAAATTGCCATGGCCGACAATCTTCAATACAATTACGGTTTTGTTTTGAGCGGAGGTGCCGCCAGAGGCTTTGCCCATCTGGGTGTAGCCAGGGCTCTTGCCGAGGAAGGAATTCGCCCTGATATCCTTTCGGGTGCCAGTGCCGGTTCCATTGTGGGAGCTTATCTGGCTGACGGATATTCGCCCGAGGAAATTCTTGAGATATTCCTTACCCGGAAACTTTTTCAATTTGTGCAGTTTACCCTTCCTCACCTTGGATTTTTATCGCTGGAAGGACTGGAAGAAGTACTTGAGGAAACTCTGCGGGCAAAAACATTTGAAGAGCTGAAGATTCCCTTGTATATTTCTGCTACCAACTGCAACAAGGGAAAGATTGTGTATTTTTACAAAGGGCCTCTGATTCAGTGTATTCTAGCTTCCTCCAGTATTCCGATAGTATTTCAGCCCCGGATTATCAATAAGCAGTATTATGTTGACGGTGGCGTTATGGATAATTTACCTGTAAAGCCACTTCTAGGGAAATGCAAAAAGCTCGTTGGAGTCTGGATTAATCCCATAGGTGAAGAAAAGGAAATCAGGGGAATGGTTCATCTGGCCGAACGAACCTTTCATCTTGCCATGGCCGGACAGGTTGAGCTGAAAAAGCCCTTTTTTGATATTTTCATTGAACCGCCGGAATTATATAAGTACGGACTGATGGATATCAAAAAAGGCCGGGAGATGTTTGAAACAGGTTATAAGACGGCTAAAGAAATTCTTGCCAGAATAAAAAGCGGCGACTAACCGTGAATCATTTGTTCATTGGTACTTCAGGCTGGACTTACGGGCACTGGAAAGGGAATTTTTATCCTGCTGATCTGCCCATGTCGCAGTGGTTTTCTTTTTATTGTTCCCGTTTTAATGCCGTCGAAATAAATGCGACCTTTTATCGTCGTTTTCCGGATGCAACATACCTCAGGTGGTATGAAGCAACCCCGCCCGGTTTTTGTTTTGTTCTGAAAGTTCCAAAGATTATTACGCATCGGAAATATTTACTGGATTGCTTTGCAGAAATCAGCGAATTTTCCCGGCAGGCAATGTTGCTGAAGGAAAAGCTGGGATGTTTGCTGATGCAGCTACCGCCCGGATTAAAATGCGATAAGGAGCGCCTGAAAAAAGCCCTGGAGGCTTTTCCAGGCACAATACGACTGGCGGTTGAATTTCGCAATGCAGGGTGGTACGCGGAAGATGTTAAAGAATTCCTCTTTCAGAGGGGTATTTCATTTGTTAATGCAGATTCCCCGAAAAAAGCCGTTGATTTCACTTTAAAAACCGCTTTCCCGTACCTTCGTTTTCATGGACGAACGGGTTGGTATAATTCAGATTATTCAGAAGAGGAACTCAGGAAAGTAGCGGCATATTTTACAGGTTTAGTTTTACGTCGGGATCAGCCGGGTTTTGTGTTTTTCAATAATGATTTCGGAGGCTTTGCACCCAGGAATGCTCTCCGGCTAATAGAATTAACCGCCGAAAGCTAGCGTTAATTACTATTTCAGCGTTATCGGACCTTTTCTTTGACCAGTAGTTGAATGCCTTTTAATGTGCGGCAGTTGAGAAGTTCAGCTTCTGACCCGTTTACCAGGCGGATAGCGGCAAGTTCCTTGCGATTAAATGCAGGAACAGCAAATACATCCTGCAGAATAAGCCCCCGGAAATCATAAATTGCCAATCCGTCAGAAAAGTAATTGGGCAGGTTATCTTTCCATTTAAGGTTTAAATCTTTTATAACAAGACCTATTACACCCTTTGCGAAACATCCCGGGATGTCGTGGGCGAACAGGGCTGAATCGAGAGGATATGCCGGACGGAGGTCAAAATTTCCCCCGTAGGATTCGGAGTATTTCCCTGATGTAATAGTAAGGGTAACATCCTTTAAAGTAATGTTTTCAAGAGGACTATCAGATGAACCGTAAAGAAGGATTCCGGCACCGCTTTCAGCCCGGATGTTGTTAAATCGGATATTCCTGATGGAGCCTGCTTTCCCGTTGCGGGAGTCGCGGATGGCGGAAACATGAATTGGTTCGCCCTTTCCCCACCAGTGTCCGCTGTGAAGACGTGTATTGATAATGATATTGGAAAATTCAACATTTTCGATATCTGATTTATCACGGGCAAAGACACCGATACCTCTGTTTGATTCGTATATAACGATATTACTGAAAACCAGGTTTCGGATGGGATTCTCACCATAGCCCACCCTGATACCTGCCGAGCGGGAAGAAAGGACACAGTTGGTAACAGTAACATTCTCGGCATAGCCTGTTTTGTTGCCGGTATTTCTTGAAGAATATGGAATTCCTGATATTTCAGACCCGGAAATCTCATCCCCGAAACCGGTAACGATGATAGCATCATCACCGGCAACAATGTCACAGTTGGAGATGCGTACATTGCGGGAGGTAGTGCAATGAATCCCATCGCTGTTTGGTATCAGCATATTATTGCGTATGGTAATGCCAGTAACAAGCACGTCTTCGCAGTCGCCTATGCGGAATGTCCATTCAGGAGAATCGTAAAACATCAGATCCTGCACGGTAATGTTTTCGCATCGAAGCATTACCACCAGCATTCCTGGCCGGTAGTTGTACGAAACCGGTCCGTCTTCGATAACAGCCCCCGGTCGCATAAATTCCATTCCCTGGCGGGTAAATTTCCTGTCAAAATCATTCCCTGAATGGGGTTTGTCAATGGAATTCATAAAAAAAGACCCGTTTCCGTTAATGACCCCATGGCCGGTAAGGGAAATATTTTTACAGTCGGCAGCGTAAATAAGGCCAAAATGAACATATCCTTCCTGAAACTGCCGGGTTGGCATTTTCATATAATCAGCCGTGTCGCGGCTTGCGAGAATAACAGCTCCCGGCTCCAGGTGAAGGTTAATGTTCGATTTCATTACAATGGTACCTGAATAATAGGTACCAGCGGGAACATAAACTGTACCGCCTCCCCGGGAAGCACAAGTGGAAATGGCATCATTAAAGGCTTTGGTGCATAAAGTTTTTCCGTCGCCCACTGCACCAAACTGGCGGACGTCAAAAGATTCATTTTTCCTGCAGCTTTGGAAAGCAAGAAGGAAACAAAAAGAAAAAGCAATGAACGAGGTTTTCATAAAAGGTTGGTTGTTAACAGATATTAATTTATTGCAGGTCAGATTATTACAATTAACTAAAAGCCCCAGCTTAACAGCATGAATTTATCATTTTATCAGGATTAATTGAATACCAGTTTTTTTATCTTTATCAAAATTTATTTGCATGAAGACCAACCGCTATTTTCTTGGAACACTTTCCATATTAAGGATTTTAACAGGATGGCATTTTCTTTATGAAGGGATCGTTAAACTTATGAATCCTTCGTGGAGTGCAAGGGGTTATCTGGAAAATGCCTATGGTTTTCTGGGCGGTTTTTACCATTCTCTGGCAGCTCAGCCCGGTTTGCTAAAAATGGTTGATATTTTAAATGAATGGGGTCTTACCCTGATTGGTCTGGGTTTGATTTTCGGGGTATTCACACGCCTTGCCTCAGGGGCCGGAGCAGTACTTCTTCTGTTATATTATTTTGCCTATCCACCTTTTGGAGAAACATTTACTGCTATTACTGAAGGAAATTACTGGATTGTGAATAAAACCCTGCTGGAGGCTTTAATCATGGTCTTGCTTTTTATAGTACCCACCGGCAGGTACTGGGGGCTGGATTATTACCTTCAGCGCTTGAGGGTTAAAAACTCCGGAAAAATGGAAACCGGCGAGCCGGCAGACGAAAAGCGCAGGGTATTTATCCGGAATCTGGCAACATTACCGGTATTTGGGGGGCTGGCCTTTTCCGCTTTCCGAAACAAAGAATGGGAAAAGCCCGATGGTTTATCCGGAGCCACTATTCAGCTTAATAGGTTAAATATCAGTCAGTTGAGAGGCAGTTTGCCTGCTGGTAAAATTGGTGACATGGAAATCAGCCGATTGATTATGGGATGTAACCTGATAGGTGGCTGGGCTCATGCCCGTGATCTGGAATATGTTTCTTCCTTATTCAGGGCTTACAATACTGAGGCAAAAATAATGGAAACTTTCTGGCTGGCCGAACAGGCTGGTATCAGAACTACCTTTATGGTGAACAACTTTTACCCTCTTTTCAATAAATACAAAAAACTTTACGGCAGTAAAATGAAATCCATCTGCCAGGCGCAATCGACAGTGGATAATATGTATTCCGAAATCGACAAAGCGCTGGAAGCAGGAGCTGATTCAATCTATATTCAGGGGCACAGTGCAGATGTTTACGTTCGTGACGGAATGGCTGAAAAGCTTGGTGATCTGATGGAATACATTCATAAGCACGGGCTTTTGGCGGGAATTGGCGCTCATTCCATTCAGGTAATTATCAAGAGCGAAGAACTGGGCTTGAATGCTGACTATTATGTTAAAACCTTTCATCATGATAAGTATTGGTCGGCTCATCCGCGTGAAAACAGAAAAGAATTTCAGGTAGATGTATTGAGAAGTCCTGATCACAATGAATTTCATGACAACCTGTTCGATATTTTTCCGGAGCAGACCGCGGCAGTGATGTCTGGTGTAAGGAAACCCTGGATTGCATTCAAGGTATTAGCCGGCGGTGCCATTCCTCCGAAAGACGGATTCCGGTTTGCTTTTGAAAACGGAGCCGATTTTATCTGCGTAGGAATGTTTGATTTTCAGGTGGTGGAAGATGTCAATCTGGTTATTGACGTTTTGAATGAATTGCAAGGCAGGCAGAGAGAGTGGTTTGCTTAGCTGTACAGTTGGCCGTTTTCCCTGAAGATTTTTTGAAGATTCAACGGGGGAATCAGGTGAATTGTTTTAATCCCCAGCGCAGTAGCAGCCCGGATGTTTTCTTCAGCATCATCAATAAAAAGCGTTTCCCCGGGGCGCAATCCGTTAACCTGAAGTACGTATTCAAAAATTTCCCGGTGGGGTTTATTCATTCCTAATTTGTGTGAAAGAAATACTCCCTCGAAGAATTCTTCCATGCGCTTCCCGGATTTTTTAAAAAAAATGTCCGAATACAGGGGAGTATGCATAGCGTTGGTATTGCTTAGCAGGAAAGTCCGGTAATGTTCCTTAACTTTCCACAAAATATTAAGATTTTCGGCGGGAATATCCAGCAGCATGGCATTCCAGGCATCATCAATGGCGGAGGGTGGTGTTCCGGGCTGGGCATATTTCAGAAGGCCCTGTCGGAATTCATCTGTACTGATACGACCGGTTTCGTAATTTTCAAGAATTTTATCCTGCAGGATATTCCGGTAAACTTCTTCCGCTTTTCCGTTCCACATGGCTATAAATTTTGCACGGGTACGCTCCGGGTCAATGTTCAGGATAACCCCACCTAGATCGAAAATGATGTTCTGTATCTCTGCCGGCATACTTAAGGGAATTGTAGAATTCAGACAAAAGTAGGTGTATGTTGTTTAAATTGCAAGGAACTTAATAATTTTACCCTGCAGGGGAAAAAGGAAAGATTCCTGGCCGGAGAAAAGCAAATAGTTTTTTCCGTATCAATTTATGCAGTAAGAATGGATTCAATGAAATCTATGGTGCCGGCTTCTCTCTGGGTACAGCCTGAAGACAACACTGTTATTTATATCCTCGATCAGCGTTTTCTCCCTTTTGAACTCGTTACTGAAGCCTTGAAAACAGCGGATGACTGTCTGGTGGCCATACGGGATATGCATGTACGGGGGGCTCCTCTTATCGGTGTTACTGCAGCGTTCGGTGTTTACCTGGGCCTTTTACATTGCAGGGAAGGTCATGATGACTGTTGCGAGGCTGTTGTAAGGAAGCTGGCAGGGGCCCGTCCGACGGCTGTCAATCTGTTCCACGCACTGGAATTTGTAAAGGATGCCGTAATGAAGGAGTCAAGGGAGCAAGCCAAACCGCAGGCAGCTTTCCGTGCGGCCTGTACGTTAATGGAAAGAGAAGTATCGGCCTGCCGTAGTATCGGAGAAAATGGTCTGCCGTTAATTGAAGAGGCAAGCAGGCTAAAAAAGGGAAGGCCTGTGAACATTCTCACCCATTGCAATGCCGGATGGCTGGCCTGCATCCGTTACGGGACTGCTACCGCTCCTATCTATCTTGCGCACGAAAAAGGAATACCTATACATGTCTGGGTTGATGAAACACGCCCGTTGAACCAGGGTTCCAGACTTACAGCATGGGAGCTGGGACAGGCAGGAGTTCCTTATACCATAATCACCGATAATGCAGGTGGTTACCTTATGCAGAAAGGGCTGGTTGATATGGTCATTGTTGGAAGTGACCGAGTGTGTATGAATGGTGATATAGCCAATAAAACGGGTACATACCTTAAAGCGCTGGCAGCTTCGGATAACCGTATTCCTTTTTATGTAGCTTTTCCTTCTTCCACCATTGACCCCAGGCTCGAAAGCGGAGAGATGATTCCCATTGAAGAAAGGTCATCTGACGAAGTACATTTTGTTACAGGCTTTGGGAAGGAATCCATGCAAAAGGTAAGAATAACCCCGTTTCATTCAGAGGCAGGTAATCCGGCGTTTGATATCACACCGGCCCGGTTGGTAACGGCTTTTATTACTGAAAGAGGGGTTTGCCGGCCCCAACGAAAAGATATTCTGCGATTATTCCCGGAAATAGCATAACTTTACAAATTCAGAACAATATGAAAAAAATAGGAATTATTGGTGGCACAGGTCTTGAAAATCCTGATATCCTTAAGAATGCCAGAATTGTTACCCAGGCAACTCCTTTCGGAGTAACCAGTTCAGATATTAAAGCCGGCGAGATCAACGGAGTGGAAGTAGTTTTGCTTTCGCGGCATGGAGAGAAGCATACCATTCCACCTTCAAAAGTGAATAATCAGGCCAATGTTTTTGCGTTGAAGAAACTTGGGTGCACCCACATCCTTGCAACAACTGCATGCGGGAGCCTGCGTGATGAAATTGGGAGGGGCGAGCTCGTATTTCCCGATCAGTTCATTGATTTTACCAGGCATCGTGCCGTAACATTTTACGATGAGTTCCGTCCGGGAGAGTTGAAGCATACGCCTATGGCTGATCCGTTTGACAGAAATCTGCGTAACTTACTTATCAGAAAAGCAAAAGAACTGGGTATTTCGTTTCATCCGAAGGGTACCGTTATTACTATTGAAGGGCCACGTTTCAGCACCCGTGCAGAATCAAGAATGTTCAGAATGTGGGGAGCTGATATCATCAACATGTCAACAGCACCGGAAGCAATCCTGGCCAATGAGGCAGGAATACCCTATGCTGTTGTTGCCATGAGCACTGACTTCGATTCGTGGAAAGAAGATGAAGACCCTGTGACCTGGGAAGATGTGCTTAAAATCTTCGACCGCAACGTTCACAATGTAATCAATCTTATTGTTGCTGTCCTTCCTGAGATTGGTGACTGAAATTATCATTACAAACCATATCATGTCAAAGAAAAAGAAGAAAAAGCAGGAACCTGCTTTTCACCGTTTTACAAAAAAAGCCCTTAAACAGGCTGTATTCGAAATTTTTAACCAGAATCCCAATCAGAATTACAACTATAAGCAAATTTCGCGGGAATTTGAAATAGCTGACGACGGAGGCCGGGCATTAATTGCCGGCATTCTTGAGGAGCTTACCGAAGAGGGTAAATTGGAGGAAGTGTACCGCGGCAAGTACCGGTTCAAAGTAAAATCGGCTACAGTTGAGGGAATCATCGAGATGACCACCAGCCATAATGCCTTTGTACATGCCGAAGGAATTGCTGAACCGGTATTTATTGCACGGGACAACCTGAACAGAGCTCTGCCGGGTGATAAGGTAAGGGTTTTTCTTCTGGCCAAGAGGAAGAAAAGGCACCTGGAAGGGGAAGTGCTGGAGATCATAGAACGCTCAAAAAATTCGCTGGTAGGAATAGTCCAGGTTGGACCATCGTTTGCTTTTTTTGAACCCGACAGCAGAGATGTACCTTACGATTTGTTCATTCCGTTTGAACGTCTGGCTAATGCAAAAGACGGGCAGAAGGTAATAGCGCGGATTGTTGATTGGCCTGCACATGCAAGGAATCCCATCGGAGAAATTATAGAAGTGCTGGGGTATCCCGGTCAGCATGAGGCTGAAATGCACGCTATTCTGGCCGAGTTCGATCTTCCGTATCGTTTTCCCGAAGAGGTTGAAAAGGAAGTGGAACGGATACCGGAAAAGATAACCGGGGCGGAGATTGCCAAACGGCGCGATTTCAGGGGAATTCCCACTTTTACCATTGACCCGGTTGATGCAAAGGATTTCGATGACGCCTTGTCATTGCAAAGGCTTGATTCCGGGAACTGGGAAGTGGGTGTTCACATAGCCGATGTGAGTCATTATATTACACCTGGCATGCTGGCTGACCAGGAGGCTTTGCAAAGAGGAACCTCTGTTTATCTGGTCGATCGTGTTGTGCCCATGTTACCTGAAAAATTGTCCAATATAGTGTGTTCATTACGCCCTGATGAGGATAAACTCTGTTTTTCAGCCGTATTTGAAATGGATGACCAGGCTAGGGTCTTAAAAGAATGGTTCGGTAAAACCGTCATTCGCTCAGGAAGAAGGTTTAATTACGACGAAGCTCAGGAAATTATTGATAAGGGTAAGGGAGATTTTGCAAAAGAACTGTCTGTTCTGAACAACCTGGCACAAAAGTTACGCACAGAGCGATTCAAAAGGGGTTCATTCAACTTTGAAAAACCGGAAATTAAATTTAACCTCACACCCGAAGGAAAACCCGTGGGAGTGTATTTTAAGGAATATAAACAGAGCAATGAACTTATTGAAGAGTTTATGCTTCTGGCTAACAAACGGGTTGCTGAATGGGTGAATAAACCTTCAGGCCGCAGGGACGACGGAAAAAAGAAGAAAAAAGAACGAACGTTTGTTTACCGTGTTCACGACAAGCCGGATGAGGAAAAACTTCGGAGTTTCAGTCTTTTTGTCAAAAAGTTCGGATACCAGATGCACATGGGTTCGCATAAAAAGATTTCTGAGTCGCTCAATCAGCTGATGAAGGAAATTCAGGGTAAAAAGGAACAAAATATACTGGAAAATTTAGCAGTACGGGTCATGGCCAAAGCGGAGTATTCCACAAAAAACATTGGCCATTACGGATTGGCCTTTCCGTATTATACACACTTCACTTCACCCATACGTCGGTATCCTGATATTCTTGCCCATCGCCTGCTCTTTCATTATCTGAACGGAGGAGCGTCGGAAAATCCTGCGCCATATGAAGAAATGTGCCGTCATGCTTCCGAAATGGAACGCAAGGCAATGGAAGCTGAACGTACCTCGGTAAAGTACAAGCAGGTGGAATTTATGACTGATAAGATAGGTCAGGTTTTTGATGCAGTAATTTCCGGGGTCACTGAATGGGGGCTGTTTGCTGAAATTATTGAAAACGGCTGCGAGGGAATGATTCATATCCGGCAGTTGAATGATGATTTTTACTGGTTTGATGAAGAAAACTATCGGCTGGTAGGCCGCAGATACAAAAGAGTTTTTCAGCTTGGCGATGCCATAAAGGTTGAAATATGGCGTACCAACCTTTTGAAAAAGCAATTGGATTTCAGACTGGCAGAAGAAAAATAAGCGGTTTCCCATATTTCCCATACAGAATTGTATGTTACCAGAATACTTACGGAAGCAAGGTAATGCTGAAAATACTAATAAACCTTACATAGCAAGACCAACAAATCCTGAGAAAATCATTTTATTTTTAGGATAATAAAACAACAATCCCTATGGATCTTAGCAAAGGTTTTTTCAATCCCAGGCTGATCAGGGCGATAACTTTTTATATTATCAGCTTCTGTGTTATTCTCAGTGTAATCGTTTCGATACTGGCTATATGGAAGTTTGCAGATCCTGACACGCTGTGGCGCACCATTGCTACCTTCGCTGTAATTGGGGTAGGCAGTGCAGTATTTGCTTTTGTAAACGGTATCTTTGGAACAAAAGACTAACAGAAAAGGGATGTTGCAATACCTTGCTGACATCCCTTTTCATTTGGTCTAAGATGTTTTCAGAGCTTGATTAAGCGAACATTTTTCTTAAAGAGCGTTGAGCTTATCTGTAAGTAATAAATTCCTTCCTTCAGTTGTCGTCCGCTGGCGTCAGTACCATCCCATTCAACCGACATGGTACCGTTGAAGAAGAGCTCATGCGGATCAAATTCTGTGACCTTCCTGCCTGTGACATCGTAAATTGCAATGGTAAACCTAATATTTCCGGCTACACGGAAGTTATTGATGCTGATAGTTATTCGGGTGCGGTTATGGAAAGGATTAGGGAAAATCGTTGTCTGAACAGAATTTTCATTGATTCCTGTTGTTTGTGAAGCGGGCAGTCCGTTTCGGTCAAGAGCATATACTCCGTCTTCGGCAAAAATTTTGTTCTCGGTCGATCCTGAAGCAGGATTTCCGGGATCTTCAATAGTATATTCCATCCCTGGTTCAAGAGCAAGAAAAGCCGTGTAAACAGAGAGAACCCTGTTATTCAGGCTGGATTCGACAATCTGGCTGATCATTTCATTATCATAGTTCCATGTATTTTCCAGTGATGCGATATGATTCCCGGCCCACATTTTCGCCAGCAGAGTATCGGAAGGAATAATCTGGGAAGCAGGAATTTCCTTTCGTACCATCAGGGGTTGGCCATTGTAAATACCTGCCAGTTCGGCAACAAAGGGCAAATTTCCGTAATATTTTCCTACCTGTAGGATGGGTTTGTCGAGGTAAATGGCCTGGCCGGGGTCTTCGATATTAAAGCGCCCGTAACAGAAACCTTCTTTCATTGCTGTATGCAAATCAAAGGAAGTGATTTTGCCGCCGGAAATTTCAAATATTTTGGTCAGCATGTCAGCTACATTATTATCCCAGTAATTGTACTGGTAATAATTACCTTTTGTATAGCGGGTGAGCATGGTATAGAAGTATTCGTTTCCCCTGAAATATTTTCCGCCGAAATAGTACCAGGTATATGAATTGTCGAAGTCGACTATATGTGTAACCGGGAGGGGATCAAATGTTTTGAGGTAATCCATCAGAAGATTTGCCGAGTCGTTTGTTGCGTAGTGGTCTGAATTGGCAAGCAGAACCATAGTTCCTTTGTTTCCTGTCTTTTGTATGAATTTGATGCCGCTGGTCAGTAGATCCTGTAATCCGGAAAAATTCTGAACAGGAGTGGTTCCTAGCATCGAGAATACCTGTCGCATATTTTCAGGAGTGGCCCTGATCCATGAGTTGCTTGCCATCATTGGTTGCGGGCCGCTAAAGATGATATTGAAATAGTCATTTTCATCCAGATAATTGGTCATCAGATTTTTCAGTTCGGCATATACCTGATTACCACCTGCCTGGTATTCATTTTTCTTTTCGAAATCAAAAAGAAAAAGAAGCTTTTTGGGCTGATCGAGCTGAAAGAATTTGGAAGGCAGGAGGGCCATCTGATAAATGCCTTCGGTGCCATTATCAAAGGTACTGAGGTACAACCCATTGGTAACAAAATGGGAAAAACTGAGGTATATCTGGCTGAATCCTATATAGTTTCCGGGAATATATGTTTCGAAACAGGGACCAAAATCAGGATCCTGAATTTTTTTAAAGGAAGCTTCCGGTACTACAGGTACGGTTGGATTTTGAAATTCAGGAGCTTCCTTAACAAGAACCCGAAGTTTCTCCAGAGGAATTTTGGATGCCTGTAACATATCTGTAGGGATAGGACAGGAGACTGAACGGGATGTCCAAGAGGCGGGTACAAGGAATGTAATTTTTGCTTTGCGTTTTTCATTGCCCATCATTGGGTATATCTGAAGGCTGTAATAATCACCCCATTGTTTATAGAGTACAGAAGGATCCCGTCGTCTTTTAACAATGCTTTCGTAAATCTGCCAGGCTGACCATCGGTCGATAAGACGGGCATGAACAATGCTGTCACCCACCCAGAGCCATGAATCATGCACAATTGATTTGGGAGGAAGGGAAAAATAGTACGAGATTTCAAGTGTATCGGAGGGCAGAAAATTATTATCCCGGCCGGAAAATGTCAGATAAAGCTCACATTCCATATAAATTCCCTTTGGCTGAACTGTGAGCAATGCATCCTCGATAGTTCCCTGACCCCATTTATCCCAGGTCCGGGGATTTTGAACATTCAGCCAGCTCCAGGCTGAGGCGCTTAGTATAATACCAAAGCTAAAAGTCAGGAAAAGAATAGTTTTCTGGTAAAGAGGCTTCATAAACGCAGGGTTTAGTTTCAGGTTTATAAAGAAGATGATAGAAAGAATCTAAAGGTTGCGTTCAGAAACTTAATGATTTATCTGATTTAATTTTTTTCAGTATAAGTCCTATTTTGGATACATTCCTCCAGGTCAGGAATTTGATAATTTTACTGTGCAGCTAGCCCGGGAATTAAAAAAAGATAGTGAACCTCAATCAATGGATTATTTGCTGGCTGAATTATAATGCAGATAAGATATTTTACAAGATTCAGGATAGTAAATATGCAGAAACAGCTTTAAGCCGGGAATATTACAAAATAGTGCATAGTTATTTGAAAATGCCTGAGTTTCATATGTCATGGATTACAGGTATTTGGATACCAACTGGTAATCTCGCAATAATTGGTCTCCATCCGGAAATCGGTTTTCAAATGGGAGCAAAGCACTGAAAAATGAATTACGACCTAACGCTGGCGTTCAAATTCCTTTACTCTCCGAATTATTACTATGCGAGGAGGACGAATTCAACAGATATGGTGGAACAAACCGATCATTTTTTGGGGGATATATCGGATTCGATATAGGCAGGGATATTCTGTCAAAGAAAGGACATGAAGTTCAATTGACTGGGGGACTGGCGGCCGACGGGTTTGATGCTTTGCCAGAAGACAGGGAGATAGGTCTTAAATCGGCCTCAGTATGGTCATATAATTTTAATGCTGGTCTTTCTTACCGGTATTATGTGAAGAATTCTTTCTATTTAGGATTCAGAGTTAAATATAATGTTGTTGATTACACCTTGGATAAAGTAATTAATTTTACAGGAAACCCGGTTACAATACAGTTTCTGGTCGGGGGAGTGAACAATCAGACAAGGAATAGCAATTTAAAAACATTGAAGTATAGAATGCGGAAGTAAAA
>CAZJQN010000054.1:0-22302 GCA_964548125.1 uncultured Bacteroidales bacterium
CAGGTTTGTATAATTGACATAAAAGATAATCTTTGCCTTTTTCAATTAAAGAAGGAAAAAAACTTAAAAAGATAAATACTAGTATTAAAGTAATTAACACATTTAGTATTTTTATTAATGTGAATTTAAATGCTTTTCCTTTCATTCTTAATTTTGCAAATGGGATGGCAGAAAATGCATCCATAGCAACAATTAATCCAACAGAATAAATTAAAATTTCCCTATTCTCATAACCAAGAATAAATGCAATTTTTTTCCCAAACAGAAAAATAATAATAATAAATAAAATAGATGTAAATAAAACAGAGGTTTGAACAATGCTGTAAATCTGATCTTTTTTAAATTCATCTCGACTGAATCTGAAATATCCTGTTTCCATACCATACGTCAGTAAAACCTGCAGTATGATAATGTATGCATATAATTCAGTTATTATACCGTATTCTGCCGGCTTAAAAATTCTAGTATAATATGGAGTAAGTATTACAAAATTTAATAGTCTTGGAACCATGGTACCAAGACCATATACAAAAGTTTGCCCAATAAGTTTTTTTATCTTACCCATTTACCTTTCACTCAAACTATCTACAACTTCATAAATATTTTTATACTTAAAGAAATAACCGTTTTCAACCAATTTTTTTGGATATACAATTCTATCATCTAACAATAAACATGAACGTTCACCTAACAGCAACATAATAAGCCTTCTATTAATTGACATGTTAACCTTTTTTCCGTACTTACTACATAAATACTCAACGAAATCTTTTTGTTTAATTTGATCAGGAATAACGAAGTTCACAACTCCATCAATGTTTTTTGCTTCTATTAAAAATTTGCAAATTTGAAATAAATCTTCTATATGAATTATGCTCATATGTTGTTCTCCAGAGCCGAAAACAATTCCAAACAAATTACTGACAACTTGTTCAAAAATTTTAAAAACACCACCATCTTTTCCAAATACAACACCAAATCTAGCTTTTATTGTTCTAATACCAATTTCTTTGGCTCTTTCTGCTATATCTTCCCATTCTTTTATTACTTCGGCTAGAAAGGAATTATTTATTTCTGAACATTCTTCATCACATATTTTTGATGCCGGATAAATATCAATTCCACTCGCGTTTATAAAAACCTCCGGCTTATTCTTTGATTTCCACATGGCTTTGATCAAAGCTTCTGTTGATTCTACCCGGCTTTTACGTATTAATTCTCTATTTCTTTTACTCCACCTTCTATTTATCGAAACACCTGCTAAATTAATAACAGCAAAGGAACCGCTTATATCTTCAAGAATTTTCCTTTCATTTCCTCTAATAATATCATATTTTTCAATACCTACAACATCATATCCATATTCCTTAAATCTTGGTACGATATATCGCCCGATGAAACCAGTATATCCGGCAATGCATATTTTCTTTCTCATTCTTTCCGATGAAATAAAACACAATTTTAATACATTTGCACGTTAAAACAGATAGTATATGATTTCCAAGCTAAACATAATCAGTTCAACAATTCTTTCTCTTCTCCTTCAGGTTTCCTGCAAAACTACAACAAATACATATAATTCCGACGTACGGATCGATACTGAATTTGGTACCATGTATATTAAATTATATACAGATACACCTATACATCGTAAAAATTTCCTTTCACTTGTAAAAAATCATTACTATGATGATCTGCTTTTTCACCGTGTTATACCTTCTTTTATGATACAGGGCGGGGATCCAGGCTCACGAAATGCATCAAGTGGCTCCCTTCTTGGAAATGGAGGTCCAGACTACACACTTGAAGCTGAAATTCTATCATCACATTTTCATAAACGAGGAGTAATAGCAGCTGCGCGTGAAGGTGATGCCATTAATCCATACAGGCGTTCCAGCGGATCACAATTTTACATTGTAACCGGACGAACTTATACAGACGATGAGCTTAACAAAATAGAGAATTACATTCAACAACAGACATTTCAAAGTCTTTATTTCCAGTATCTTGAAGAAATTAAAAAACATGCTGAACAATCGGGCAAAAACCTTGATATTGATCTTTTGTCAGCAATAGCAACTGATTCAGCTCAAAACCGAATTCGTCAAATACCCTTATTCCATTTCTCATCTGAACAGCGTTCAATATATAAATCACTAGGAGGAGCTCCTCACCTTGATAATTCATACACTATTTTTGGCGAAGTTGTGGAAGGAATAGAGGTAGCCGATAAGATTTCTTCCCTTGAAAGAGACAAAAACGATCGTCCTCTCCATGATGTTAGAATGAAAATTTCATTTGTCAAGAAATAATATAACCATGAAAGACTTAATTAACAACTATTTAGAAGAGATTTCGTCCTTTCAACCCAGCACGGTATCTGAACTTGAGAATTTTCGTCTTCGTTTTCTGAGCAAAAAAGGGATTTTATCAGAACTTTTTGATCAATTTAAGCTTTTACCTCCGGAAAATAAAAAAGAAATCGGGCGCCTTTTAAACGATCTAAAAAATACAGCTTTTTCAAAATACGCTCAATTTCAACAATCTTTAGAACAAACCTTAAGATCAGGATCTAACGTTTCTGATTTATCCTTACCAGGACAAAATATACATTTGTCTTCTCGTCATCCAATTTCTATTGTTAGAAGGGAGATTTCAGATATTTTCTCCCGATTGGGCTTTACTATAGCTGATGGACCTGAAATTGAAGATGATTGGCACGTATTTAGCGCTCTAAATTTTCCTCCAGAGCATCCAGCCAGGGATATGCAGGATACCTTCTTTATCGAGCGACATCCAGATATTTTATTGCGTACTCATACATCATCCGTTCAGGTACGAATTATGGAAAATGCACAGCCGCCAATACGAATGATAATGCCAGGCCGAGTATTTCGAAATGAGGCGATTTCTGCACGTGCCCACTGTATTTTTCACCAGGTTGAGGGTCTGTATATTGATAAAAATGTATCATTTGCTGATCTTAAACAAACCCTATTATATTTTGCCCGTGAAATGTTCGGTCAAAAAACAAAAGTTCGTCTTCGTCCTTCTTATTTTCCTTTTACTGAACCCTCTGCAGAATTCGATGTATCCTGCACCATCTGTAAAGGTAATGGTTGCAATATCTGTAAGTATACTGGTTGGCTTGAAATACTTGGATGTGGAATGGTAGACCCAAACGTTTTATCACTCAGTGGCATAAATCCTTCTATCTATTCAGGTTATGCATTTGGAATGGGAATAGAACGTATCGCACAACTTACTTTCCAGGTACGTGATCTTCGTCTATATTTTGAAAATGACATACGGTTTCTTCATCAGTTTTCACCTCATCTTCATTTTACATTCTAAATTTAACATATAGCTTATGAATTATTACGCGAATGATCGATCTTATATATCCGAAATATTTTCTCTTCCAAATTCAGTATTTCGACATCTATCTTCCAGTCAAATTGACGATATTCTTCTAAATTCCGAGCAAATTAATTATCAAAGAAATCAATTAATATACCGACAGGGCAATCATATATCTGGCTCCTATTTTGTAGTTAATGGAATTATTAAAATATTTAAGACAGGAACAGATGGAAAAGAACAGATCATCCGATTCGCTCGTCCAGGCGATATAATAGCCTTCCGTTCCTTATTCAGTAATGAGCCAGCCTGTACCAGTGCACAGGTTCATGAAGACTGTACGCTTCTTTTTATCTCAGGTTCTTTTTTAATCAATCTTGTTAAAGTGGACGGTACATTTGCTCTTGACTTAATACAGCTTATTTGCCAGGAACTTGGTGAAGCCAACGAATATATTACTGATATTGCTCAAAAAACTGTAAGAGAAAGACTTGCAGAAGTTCTTCTTCATATTGAGAAAACCTTTGGAAAAGATTTGCAAGGTTTTATTAATCTCTCACTTACGAGGGAAGAAATGGCTAACATCGTTGGTACAGCAACAGAATCTATAATTAGATTACTGTCAGAATTTAAAGAGGATAAACTCATTGATTTATCAGGTCGCAAAATAAAAATTTTAAACCGTCCCTTCCTTCAAAAATTAGCCAACATCAACTAATCTTCAACTATCTTATTTACAACTATATAAAATAACAATCCTAAAATCATACATCCTAATCCAACAACAAGAAGATAATTTGAAGTTTCTCCCTTGCTCTGACGAATTATCAGAGAAATTACACCTAGTAATGTTAATACGATGCCCGAAAATTTTAAAATATTTCTCATATCCTTAATTTTTGGCAATATTAAAAAAGTTTTCCGTTTCTTATATCATCTTTTAAGTTAAAATGTTTATATGCCAATTCAGTAACCTCTCTGCCTCTAGGAGTTCTTTTCATAAATCCTTCCTGTATTAAGAATGGTTCATATACTTCTTCAATAGTTTCTTCATCCTCACCGACAGCAGTAGCGATTGTCTTTATTCCAACAGGACCCCCTTTAAATTTTTGAATAATTGTTATTAAAATTTTATTGTCCATAAAATCAAGTCCGTGCTTATCAATATTCAATGAATTTAGTGCATAATTAGTGATTTTTAAATCGATTTTTCCATCTCCTTTTATTTGTGCAAAATCTCTAACTCTTCTTAAAATAGCGTTTGCAATACGAGGCGTTCCTCTGCTTCTTTTTGCAATTTCTTCCGCAGCATCTTCATCAATTTCAATATTCAATATTTTTGCTGATCGTATAATAATTTCTTTGAGAATATTCGCCTTATAATATTCCAGGTGCATATTGATTCCAAACCGTGCGCGCAAAGGACTCGTTAGCAATCCTGACCGTGTTGTGGCACCTATTAGAGTAAATCTACTTAGCTTTAACTGAACCGATCGGGCATTTGGCCCTTTATCAAGAAGTATGTCAATACAAAAATCTTCCATCGCAGAATATAAGTACTCTTCAACAACAGGAGAAAGCCGGTGAATTTCATCGATAAACAGTACATCATTTTCATTCAAATTGGTAAGTATTCCAGCAAGATCACCAGGTTTATCAAGTACTGGTCCAGAAGTACTTTTAAAGCCAACATTCATTTCATTTGCAATAATACCAGCTAATGTTGTTTTTCCAAGTCCCGGAGGCCCATGTAGTAAAACATGATCTAATGATTCTTTTCGGTTTTTTGCAGCCTGTACAAAAATTTTGAGATTGCTTACTATGTTTTCCTGACCTTTAAAATCACAAAATTTAAGAGGCCTTAACCTATTTTCAAAATCGGGATCATTAGACTCAATACTAACCGTTTTATTTTCTTTATTATTTGCCATTCTATTCTATCTTATAAGTTTTATTTCCCTATCAGATTCTTCAACTTTTACTCCATTTATTCTAGTTTCAACATCTTCCACATAAGTAATTGAGAGAATAATATTACCCTGTCTGTCATACTTTTTCCACGTTTTTTCTTTTATTCCATTAATATAATATTGTTCTTCCATTATTTTCCCATCTTCATAAAAAAGCTTAACTTTTCCATCAAGATTACCTTGTACGTATTTGCCTTCAAACTGCAAATTTCCATTCTCATAATAATATTTCCAAATACCGTCTCTTAATCCACTAATGTATTTTCCATTCTCTGAGTGATCTCCAACATGGTAAAACCACTCACCTTCCTTCTCTCCTTCTACATATACCCCTTTTGTTATTACATTTCCGTTGATATCATATTCATAATATTCTCCATCTTCTCTTCCATTCAGAAATACTTCCGTTCTTTTTATACTCTGATCAGGATAATACCAAGTCCATATACCATTTGGTAAATCATTTCTATAATCACCTTCTTGTTCAACATTTCCATTAATTCCATAATATTTCCATCTACCTTCCCTCCTATTATCTTTGTATTCACCCTTTGCCATTATTTTCCCATCAGGATAATAATAAATTGTCATTCCTTCCCTCTTTCCTTCGTTATCAATTATTCCTTCTGATATCAATTTTCCATCTGTTCCGAATAATTTTGCTCTAATGACTTTACCATCTTTATTGTACCATCTATGAATTCCAACAGGAACTGAATCCTCAATAAAGGCTCCATTGAACTCAATCCATCCCTGTTGATTAATACTTGTTTTCATTTCAGCATTTCTTTCCAGTTTCGGATTTTCCTCTACGATCTTTCCGTCTTTGTAAAGCAAGGACAATATTAATGATCCTTTTTCATTGAATTTTTTAAATATCCCGTTATAAACTCCATTTTTATATACAACTTCTTCCTTGATCTTTCCGTCAGGGAAATATTCTCTCCAAACTCCATCCTTTCTTCCAAGCGAATCATAACGGTTCAATCTCTCCATTAATACAGGAAAATCGTTTCTGTATTCTCTTACCTCTGTAAGCAAACTATCCTTATTAAACACAAACGTTATTCCTTCTCTTTTTCCTTTCCTGTACCTAACTATTTCTTTTAATTTTCCCTGCTTATCATAGTAAAAGCTATTTCCTTCCTTCACATCATTTATATACAATTCTTTTGCTAAAATTATCTGTCTTTCTTTACCAATTTTATCATTGAGATAACCATATTTTATAGAATAACCATTCTTCTTACCTAAAACATAAGATATCTTCTCAGCTGTATCACCTAAATAATTATAGAACACCCATATACTATCAAGAAGAAAATTTTTCCTGTTTCCTTCAGACTTTTTTATACCATTTGGATAGTAAGCTACCCAAAATCCATCTGGCTGACCATTACGCATATATCCCTCACTTGCCTTTGCCCCATTAGGATAGTACAGAACAGTATATTCTTTATTGTCCTGACCTTTTGTCTTTATTGTAAAGCTTAATAATGTACAAAAAAGAAATAAACCATAAAAGACATGCTTCTTCATACTTCCCGATCTAAGTTTCTTTCAAGATTAAAACGTTCCTATTAACAAACCTTTAACATTAACAAAGTTATATATAAAAGGATTTTTAATTACTATATAGTATGTTAATGTGCTGTTGATTCAGTTAGTAAAATTTCTCAAAGGTACTTGCATTTGTTGTTATTAAACTTAAAAAAACACATTGTCAACAGGAAAAAGAATTACTATTTATTGATTTACAAAATATTAGATAAAATAAGTAACACTTGTTAATATTTGTATCTGTTTAAAAAACTTGCACATTTGCCATTTGTAAAACGGAAGCTTTTTGTTGATATACTGGCGGATAAGGTTATGGTAAAAGCTGAAAAATCTCTGATATTTTGTTTATCACCTGATATCAATGTAAAATGAACAGGTATTTAACAATTTTCAGGTTATTCAGAGGCAGATCACTGACCATCATTAAACACCGGATAAAAAGGTCTTTATTATTGAAAATCTTTTGCTTTTTTTAACTTTGAAGCAATAAAAAAAAAGGAATATGGAGAAAAAGATTGCTATTGCATCCGATCATGCGGGGTATTTTATGAAGCAGAGAATCATTGAGTATTTGAAGAATATGGGATATTCTGTTAAAGATTTTGGTGCATACAACAGTGATTCAAGTGATTATCCTGATTTTGGACATCTGATAGCGGAAGCTATTGAAAGTGGTCAATATCCTTTAGGGATAACATTATGCGGAACCGGAAACGGGATCAATATGACAGCCAACAAACATCAGGGTATTCGTTCAGCAGTTTGTTGGAATGAACAAATAGCGTCTCTGGCACGTCAGCATAACAATGCGAATATTTGTGCATTGCCAGCCCGATTTATCAGTGAGATGGAAGCTTTTAAGATAGTTAAAGCATTTCTTGAGGCATCTTTTGAAGGAGGGAGGCATGAACGGAGGATACAGAAAATACCGGTTAAACAGTAGTGTATGTTATCGAATACCAGTAAATATGCCATAAGAGCAATGATTTATATTGCTCGTCATAGTTCCAGAAGCAAGAGGCTCGGAATAAAGGTTATTGCAAAAGAACTTCAGATTCCGGCTTTTTTCCTAGGTAAGATTTTACAGGTTTTGGCAAGAAAAAAGCTATTAGATTCAATGAAAGGTCCTACGGGAGGTTTTACTCTGGGGAAACCAGCTGAAAGAATCACTCTTCTTCAGATAATTGAGGCGGTAGATAATACGGATTTTCTCAATCAGTGCATTATTGGAAACGCACGTTGTTCCATGCGACATAAGCCTTGTGTGCTGCATGATAAGTATGCACCAATAAGGGATACTTTCAGAGAAATGCTGGCTAAAGAAACCATTTCCGATATTTTGAAAGGTGAAGAATCAGCTGAATTATCCAAGTAGATAGATTTTAATTTTTCGTACCTGATAAAACAGTAAACTTCCCAGGATTGCACCACCCATATCAGCTAATAAATCGTAAAAGCTTTTTGATCTCCCCGTTAAAGGTTGAAGGATTTCGATCAATAAACCATAAGAAAGACAGAGTATAACAGTTATTATTTTAATTTTCAATTTGTTTGAATGTAATTCTTGAAACATAGTGTTTGACAGGAAAATTGCCAGAACAAAGTAGAATAAAGCATGTAGCACTTTATCCATGCCCGGTATGTGAAGAAAACTCCAGCCGGATAATTCAGAAGGAGGTAAAAGCGACAAAATGCCAATGAAAATGATCCAAACCATTGAGGCAATCCACCAAAAGACAGAATCTTTTTTAATCATTGTATAGAATTTTCCACGAGCTAATGTGTACAAAGTAAATATATTTCCTTATTGACCGATTAAAAAAAATGGCCGGAATCTATTTTCACATTCCATTCTGCAAATCTTCATGTGTTTACTGTGATTTTTACCATACTATTGATTTAAGGCGAATGCATGAGCTGGGTAATTGTTTACTGAGGGAATTGGAAAGCAGAATAAAGTATCTTGGACAGGAGGAAGTGGAAAGCATATATTTTGGAGGAGGAACACCGAGTCTGATGGATCCCGATTTTTTTAAACAGTGTATAGATAATATTAAGAATTGGTTTAAGGTTGATTCCCATCTGGAAATTACTCTGGAGGCAAATCCAGACGACATCAGCAGGGATTTTGTGCAGGCAATTAGGGGAGCTGGAATCAACAGGGTAAGTCTGGGTGTACAGTCTTTTCATGATTTTGTTTTAAAGTTTATGGAGAGAAGGCATACTGCAGACAAAGCCATGGAAGCCATTAATATTATCCGTCAGGAAGGGATTACCAACATAAGTGTTGATTTAATTTATGGTTCCCCAGGATATACTGTAGATCACCTTATTAAGGATCTGCAGATAGTGGAACGTTTTAATATTCCTCATTTTTCAGCCTATTTACTTACCCCTGAAAAGGGAACAATTCTTTATCAGAAGATTATTGATGAAGAGACTAAATTACCAGGAGAAGAAGAGCAATTTGAGCAATATATGGTCCTGTGTGAATTTTCGATGAGTAAGGGGTATCGGCATTATGAAATTTCCAATTTCTGTCGCAAAGATTATATAGCAAGACATAACAAAGGATACTGGGAGGGGAAAACATATTGCGGCATAGGACCTTCAGCGCATTCCTACAATGGAATTTCAAGAAGGTGGAATGTTTCTTCTCTTTACCATTACATACTGGCAGTGAAGAAAGGCGAACGATGTTATGATGAAGAGCAATTATCAGACAAGGACAAGTACAATGAATATCTTTTAACAGCTCTGCGAACTGATGAGGGGGTGCATGCAGAGGAAATCAGAGAGAAGTTTGGGGAAAAACTTGAAAGTTATTTCATCAAAGGCATTTCAAAATATGCCGAAAAAGGACACATTGAAGTTGAAAGAAGCAGGTACAGGTTGACGGACACAGGAATGTTCATTTCAGACAGCATTATCTCCTCCTTATTTATCAGCTGAGATTATTTGGAATATGTTAAAGTCTGTATCCGAAGCTCAGGAAGAATCCGGGAGCCGGATGGATTTCACTAGAATGAACGGAAATGGTAAGAGGACCGACAACACTGTTGTAACAATAAGAAAGGCAGACACCATAGAACGGTCGATTCATCAGGATTTCATAAATTGATTCCTGAGCACTACCCAAATTTCCCTGGGCAATAAGATAATGATTCTGAAACATCTGAAACTGTAACTGCACATTTTGAACGAGAACAGCCTGGCCTGATTTTTCGAAGTATTCAATGCCCGGGAAGGGAAAGGAACCTTCACTAACGGGGTGAATGCTATTACCGCCGATAAATAGACTGTAATCAGGAACAGAGACCGGTTTGAAATTATAGCCTATCATTGTCTGAGGAGACATAATCAGTCTATTTCTGATAAGAGGAAGGGAAATACTCCACCTTCCGATCAGGCGGATATAATCTTCACTACCATGTTTTCCGGTAGAGATCTCCTGAACAGATTCAGCACGGATAAAGGTGAATAGTCCACGGGATGGCACAACATAGGAATCGCGTGTATCGACAAGCAGGGAAATTCCCAAGCTGGCAAAAAGATGAGTATAAGAATCACTCAGGTTATTGGTAACATATTTTGCGTCAGTAGCAGAATAATCAAGAGACAGGTCGCTGCTGAGAGATACAGAATTACTGAAGTTGTTTGTGGATTTCAACTGAATGTTTGTCTTTGAAATATTGTATAATGCGGATTTGACATTGCCGGTAAAGGTATAGAAATTATAGCGGCTGAATTCTGTTGAAAAGGTTACATCGGGGAATACAGCAAGAAGCCAGGGTGCATTTATCCATTGTTCGCTGCGTGCGGTATGAAGGGCGGAGTGGATAGTATATGCGGCTTTAATGCGGGAAAGATCCCCCAGGCGAAAATCCAAAGCAAGGCGCGACCCCTTCAGAAAAATATTTCTAAACGTGGAATTAACAAACAATGTGGCTTTGAAATCCGAGTCATATTTTCCGCCAATCCGAAGAAGATCATAATCGATCTCATTCAAATTAAAGATGAGATTAATTCCGGAATCAGGGTTTTGCACAAGAGAGTATTCAACTTTATTGAAAAATCGTGTTCCGTAAAGTAATTCAACAGCGTTTTCAACGTCCTCAATATTATAATTTCCGGGGATATCTAGTTTTATTTTGTTGAAGACAAAGCTTCTGGAAACGTTTTTCAGGCCGTTTATTTGAATTTTTGTGATATGTAAAAGTTCAGGAGCTGGTGGTAGCAAAACAGGAGGTGATTTCTGATACTTAGCAAGACTATCAGCTAAAGCCTTCAATTGCGGCCACATTGCACGGGCAGCGCGTTCACCTTCGGCAATTAGTTTTGCTGCTTCATTAAAGCTGGCGGCAGTAAAATTTTTATAGACATCGGGCTGGATAAGAATATCAACCAACTTTTGATTTTGCTTATTTCTTTCAGCGGCTCTAAAAAAAACCGACTGTTCCAAAATGGAAGACAGGGAATTCAGTTCATCCTCAGAATGAAGTCGGAAGCCAAGATTAACTCCGATGATAATATCGGCGCCCATTTCTTTCAGGTGGTCTGCAGGGAAGTTGTTAACAATACCTCCGTCAACGAGAAGATGATCGCCGATTTGTACGGGAGTGAAGACCGATGGAATAGCCATACTGGCCCTCAAGGCCTGGGCGAGATTCCCTTTTCTGAGCACCACTTCTTCGCCGGTAACAATATCGGCGGCAACACAGAGGAAGGGTCTAGGAAGTTGACTAAAATCGGAGATAGTAGAGGCGGGAAGAGTAAGCCGGTTGAGGAACAGGGAAATATTCTGTCCGGTTTTTAGTCCGCCCGGCAGACGTGGTCGAAGATTTTTTACGGGAAAGGAGACCATGTACTTATCGAATTCGTCTTTTTCATCATTAGAAAAATTGTTTCGGGAGATTTCGTCAAGGAGCAGAGAAGCCCAGTTTTGAGAGAGGGCTATTTTTTCAAGGGAATCGGCAGAATAGCCCAGTGCATAAAGTCCACCCACGATACTGCCCATACTGGTGCCTGCCACCATATCAACAGGAATTCCTGTTTCTTCGAGAACTTTGAGAACTCCAATGTGGGCAAGTCCTTTGGCAGCGCCGCCGCTCAGAACCAAACCAACGCGCGGGCGATCCTGCAGGTTCTGGGCGGGCAGATTCATGGCCTGCAGGCATAATGTAAAAGCGAGACACCATATTTTCGTAGTGAAAAGCATGTGTTAAAATTACTAAAAAGTATGTCGAAGCAACTTAATCAAATATTTCAGGCGGTTCATCTGTTATGTGAACCGCCTGAAATAATTATTAGGATTTTATCAATCAATAGAGTTGTTCGAGATCGACATTTTTTTCAGGCCGAAAGGCTGCATTAAACCTTCTCTTTATAGCCGCTCCACCATGATACAAGATGTAGTACATGACGGGAATAAAGATAAGAGTGAGGAAGGTGGCGAAAGTTAAACCGAAAACAATGGTCCAGGCCAGGGGGCCGAAGAAAGCTACACTGTCACCGCCCAGATGGATATTTGGATTGAGATGGGCAAACAGGGAACCGAAGTCGATATTAAGGCCAATAGCCAAAGGAATAAGCCCAAGTATTGTTGCTGTTGCTGTAAGAAGCACAGGAGTGATTCTTGTTTTTCCCGCCTGCACAACAGCTTCTTTCATTTCCATCCCACGTTCCTGCAACACGTCGGTAAACTCAACAAGTAAAATGCCGTTTCGGACAACAATGCCAGCCAGAGCGACAATTCCCATACCGGTCATGATAATTGAGAAAGTCATGTTGAAGATATCGAAGCCCAGAAGAACTCCTATAATACTGAACAGAACTTCAAGAAGGATTATAACCGTTTTTCCAATAGAATTGAACTGTGTAATAAGAATGAAGAAAACGAGGGCAAGGGAGATGAGAAGAGCTTTGCTCAGGAACTGCATGGCTTCAATCTGGTCTTCACGCTCCCCGGTAATATCAATTGTAACGCCCTCGGGTGCAGGCATGGTTTTTATTACTTCCTTCAGTCGGGCGTTAATTTCAACAGGAGTATATCCGGAAAGAACGTTCGAATAGACCGTAATAATACGCTGGACGTTTTGTCGGTTAATTCCTCCATATGTATTCTGGTACTTGATGGTAGCCACTGAAGAGAGGGGTATCTGGCGAAGGAGCCCTGTGGTCATATCCCGGTATGTGATTTTGAGGTTTAACAGGCGGTCAATATTTTCGCGCACATAATCATTGTACCGAAGAACAATCGGGTACTGATCCTCCTGGTCGCGGAACTTGGATATTTCTTTTCCCTGAATTGCAGTACGAAGTTCCATGCCAATCTGACCGGAAGTAATTCCTTCGTGGTTAGCCCTCTGACGGTCAACTTCGACAATAAGCTCTGGTTTACTGCTTTCAAAATCGGTTTTTAATTGCTCGATACCCGGGATTTTAAGGGAATCTACATACTGAATAAACCGATTGGCAGTGTAGATAAGGTCGTCGAGGTTGTCTCCTTTAATTTCCACATTAATAGGCTTTCCGGTAGGTGGTCCCATCTGATTTTTTGCAACTGTAATTGTAGCTCCGGGTATATCCTTTAGAGCCTCTCTTATTTTTTCGATATAAGGTTCTGTTTTTGCTCCTTTGCGTTGTGCGTATTCAACAAAGTTGACTGTAATTTTGGCTTTATTAGAGGTTTTTGTACCGCTGTCGAAAAAAGATTCGGAAGCACCGAGAGCCACGTTGGTGACCACTGATTCCACAAGTGGGTTGTCAGGCCCCAGGGTTTTTAGAACACGTTCCTCAGCGATACGGGCGATGGAATCTGTGTATCTGACATCAGTTCCAACCGGAAGTTTAATATAGGCGTATATGCTGTTTGGCTGGTTATTAGGAAAGAAAACAACCTTTGGTTTCCTGAGGGCAGTGATCATGAAGGATGCAATCAGCAGGAAGGCGAGAGCAGTGACGAGGTAATAGGGTCTTTTTCCAACAAGTGTCCAGCGCAACAAACGCTCATAACGGTCAAGGGTTTTAGGGATGATTGTTTTCTGGAACCGGAGCAGGATTTTATAGCCATAGGTATTATGCAGAATATAAACCAGACTAACAAAGAGGATAAAATTGGGTATTCCGAAGCTGATCTTTCCTGAGGCAGCGAAAATGTAAAAAATTCCTGCTACGGCGGCAATGATTCCTCCCAGGCGGAACGGGCTTTTGCGATGAGCTGTGATGGCTTCATCATCTTCATGTTTCATAAAGGTGACGGCAAATACCGGATTGAGAATGTAGGCAACAATCAATGAAGCAAAAAGTGCGATGATAATTGTTACCGGTATGAAATACATGAACTTTCCAACAACACCCGGCCAGAATGCAAGAGGGAAAAAAGGCGCCAGCGTAGTAAGTGTGCCAGAAAGGATAGGGATAAAGACTTCTCCTGCAGCAAATTTGGCGGAAGTTTTGATATCCATTCCTGACTTTTTGAAAATCCGATGGGTATTTTCAATAACCACTATGGCATCGTCGACAATAATACCAAGTGCAAAGATGAAGGAGAACATAACCAGCATGTTCATGGTAAATCCGATAGAAGGAAGTACCATGTAAGAAAGGGCCATGGCAAGAGGAATGGAAAGGCCTACAAAGATAGCATTGGTAAGACCCATAAAAAACATCAGGACAATTGTAACCAGAATGAATCCGATGATGATGGTGTTATTGAGGTCAGCGAGGGTAGAACGTGTGTAACGGGACATTTCTCCTGTAATAACAACGTTCAAGTCATCAGGGAAAGCGGTACTCTTTAATTCGTTCAGAGCTGTCTTGATTTTATCGGAGGCATTCAGCAGGTTCTGGCCGCTTTTCTTGATAACATTAACGGTAATCACGTTCTTGTTGTTCAATCGGGCAAAGCTTTCCTGTTCTTTAAAAGAATCTTTAATTTCGGCGATATCGCTGAGTTTGACAAGGGCACCGCTGGAAGAAGAGATCATCACGTTTTTTATGGTTTCCAGGTCAGGAAACTCACCCACTACGCGGATACTTCTCCGCATTCCGTCAAGGTTAATGGTTCCTCCTGAAACGGTTCGGTTTTCGGCAGCCACAGCTCTCTCTATATCAGAAAAGGATACACTGGCAGCTTGCATTTTGTACATATCAACATCAATGTATATTTCCCTATCGAGTGCTCCCACAACGTCGCAACGGGTAATTTCCGGGAAGGACTCGACGCGGTCTTTGACCAAATCGGCATATTTTTTCAGCTGGTTCAGGTCATAATCACCGCTGATGTTGATGTACATAATGGGAATTTCCGAAAAGTCTATCTCATTGACAGAAGGAGGCTGAGGAAGGTCATTGGGCAATTCTCCCTGATTCCGTGTTTTGTCAACAGCATCCTTAACCCGCTGTTTAGCTTCTGATACTTCAATTCCGGTTCGAAATTCCACTACAATGGAAGAAAAATCCTGCAGAGAGTTGCTGCTTATTTTTTTAACCCCGTTAATTGATTTCAGATTTTTCTCAATGGGTTTGGTAACAAGATTCTCCATATCAGCAGGAGAGGTTCCCGGATAGACGGTATTTACAAGGATAGTGGGAATGACGATTTCAGGTATTTGTTCTTTGGGAATGCTTATATAACTAATGATACCGAAAATGGCAAGAAATACAGCCAGTACGTATAAGCTGGTAGTATTTTCAACTGCCCAGCTGGTGGGTTTAAATTCTTTAAATTTCTTTTCCATACCTTGTTTTCTTAATCTTCAATGATTGTTAATACTGGACAGGATCTCCTTCGCGCAGGTTCTGGTATCCGGCAGTGATGACCTTTGATCCGGGTTCAATACCACCGGTAATTTCGATCATTCCGTTATAGGATACTCCCGTTTGAACATAGACTTTTTTTGCCTTTGGTGACGAATTGGTTGTGACAATATAGACGTAATTCCCTTTTTGATCTTTATTGATGAGATTGGATGATAAGACCAACGCTTTCGGATTAGAATAGTCGTTGATTTTCAGTACAGCTACCATGTTGGCTTTAAGACCGGGAACAGGTTTTTCGACGGATGCTTCAACCGTAAAGGTGCGATTAACCGGATTGATATACCGGCTTACAAAAGAAATTTTGGTTTCTATTTCTGTTTGTAAATCAGGGAAATAAACCTTAGCCCTGTCACCTGGATTGACCTTATTGGAATAAGTTTCAGAAACATCGGCGACAACCTTAAGCTTGGAGAAATTGACAACCCGTATGAGAGGAACACCGGGGCTGACAACCTGGCCAATCCTGATTGACAGATCTTCAACAGTTCCATTAACCGGTGAAGTGATCGTCATCATTTTAATCTGATCTTTCAGGGCAGCGACTGATTTTTCAAGTGACTCCTTGTTGGTTTTTGCCTGGAGATACTGTACTTCGGAACCTACATTCTGTTCCCACAGCTTTTTTTGTTTTTCGTAAAGTTCAGTAACCATTTGCAAGTTGGTTTCCATTTGTTTCAATTGCTGTTGAAGCACGGCATCGTCGAGTTTAGCGAGGATCTGACCTTTGGAAACATTCTGACCCTGCCGGACGTATATTTCCACAATTTTACCGAGTGCCTGGGCTGCTACACCAACATTTTCGTCCCCGTCAAGTTTTCCCTGTACCTCAATGTAGTGGTTAAATGGAGAAGGCTGGACTTCCATAACACTAATCATTTTGGGCTGACTGGTAGCAGATGAATCAACCTGTTGACTTAGCTCAGCTTCCAGCATCTGAATCTGTTGTGTTAACTTTTCCTGTTTCTTTTTCAGCTTATTCAACTGATTTTGCTTATTCCCCGAGCATGCCACCATGGCAAGCGCCATAAAAGCGATGAAAATTTTTGTTTTCATTATGATTTGTATTTTATTGATTGTCAAGTTAATTACTTTCAAGTAGTTTTTCCAGTTTTGCCTGAGCATTAAAAAGAGTTAGAACCGCATTGTAGTAGTTCGATTCAGTTGTAAGGAACTGATTTTGAGCTTGTGTAAGTTCCATCCCGGAAGCCATGCCCTGGCTATATTTCAAAAGAGTTTTGCGATAAATTTTATCTGCCAAGTTCAGGTTTTCCTTGAGGGTAAGATAGTCATTAAGAGCTTTATTATAGGCATTCCTGGATTGCTCGAAATCGATGAGTAAACCGTCACGTACCTGATTTTTTCCTATCGTGGCCTTTTCCAGAGCAAGGCGGGCCTGAGCAACCTTAGAATTTCTGCTACCGCTGGTAAATAACGGCCAGCTGATACCAACACCGGTAATGTCGGGTATGGTAAAATTGAATTGAGGTTTTTTCAGTTGTTCCTGATGCTGGTAAAAAGCGCTGATTGAGGGAAGGAACCTGGATTTTTCGCGTTGCAGGTTCAGCATCGAAAGCGCCTCGTTGGTCTGCATAATTTTCAAATCGATATTTTTTTGAACATCGAATTCATTTTGGGACCATAGCTTAAAATTCCCCATTGCGATCAGCTCATCCAATTTGTCTGTCAGTTCAATGGATTGATTGACGTCAATACCCATCTGGAATTTTAGGAGCCGGTAAGCTATCTGAACCTGTTCCGTTACTGAATTAACGAGATTTTCGAGGTTCAGCTTATTGATCCTGATCTGGTCAACATCAGTTTCCTCCACAAATCCCTGTTTATACATGGCTGTTACATCGTTAAGTGTTTTATCGATCAGCTGGAGATTCTGGCGGAGGATGGAAAGGTTTTCCTCACCGGTAAGAATCATATAATACGCTTTGGCAACAGCTTCTTTTGTTTCGTTTTTTGTTTTCTGAAGATTTCGTTCACTAAGTTCCTTAAAGGTGCGTGAAGCCTGAAGGCCTACAATGTACTCTCCGCTGAAGATCAACTGATTAACAGAAATGTTCCAGGTAAAGTTTTGCTGTACACCAAGTTTAACTGGTTGCCCCGGCTGATATGTATTTAGCAAATCATTTTTTGTAATCGGTGTACCATCAGGGAGAAGCCGATAATCATAAAATCCGCCAAATGAAAATTCAGGAACTTTAAAAATGTATTGATAATTCCCGGTTGCTGTAACCTGGGGAAGGCCAATGGCTGTAGTTTCCCAGATTTTTTTCCTTGCCGATTCCAGATCAATAGCAGCACTTTTTACAGCAGGACTATTTTGCAAAGCATACTCCTGAGCCTCTTTCAGAGAGAATTTTATGGCTTTGCTGTCAGATGCGGTGAGTGTATCCTGAGCTTTAGCAAGCCATGGGATCAACGCCAAAAAAACCCATAACCAAATTTTCATCCACTTCATATTATTTGTTGTTTATTGCTTTCATTCAGTTTTTTAAGATTTTCCTCAAGGATCTCCAATCCTTTCTGATTGGCAATTCCGCGGATATGATAGACAAATGCTTCCAGTATTACAGACGGTGAAAAGAGCTCCTCTCTTGAAAACAATGAATTTTCGGGCATATTCATTATCCGGCTAACATGCATTCTGGCAATTACCTCCTCGTTCATCTCCTGGCGGTAAATGCCTTGCTGCTTCCCTTTTTTCATGTTCTGCAAGACAAGTTCATACATCCGGCGGCTTTTGATCTGATGAATGCGTTCGAAGAGGGCGGGATAGTATTTTTTCAGATCGTATTCAGTTGCCGGGCTGTATTCTTTCAACATGTTGATCATCAGCCGGTTTACTTCAAAAAGCTCATCAATAGCGTTTAAATTGCTGGCGAAGACCTTATCAAATTCTCTGTTACGAATTTCAATCTCATGATCAATTATTTTGGTAACCAGGTCTTCTTTATCTGCAAAATACTGGTAGAGTGTTTTCTTAGAAATGCCAAGTTCACGCGACACATCGTCCATTGTGACGCTTTTGATGCCATATTTTTTGTACAGGCAACTGGTTCGTTCCAGAATAGATATATATTCTTCAATCATGCCGCAAAAGTAAAATCTTTTTGCACGCAGAAAACTTTTTTTACATTAAAAGTTTCCAAAGTTTAACAATTTTTCACATTTTTTGTTTACAAAGCCATGACAAAAAAAGGCATCATTCTGGAACCTACCGGGTGTTTTTCGGTAATTAAGCCGATTTTGCCGGTAGAAAGGTCATTTTTCATGTCAGAGGTTTAAAGAAAAAAAAGAGTTATTACCTTTGATATTTTGTGTTTTCAGAAAATGAGCATAAGAGAAAAGGAAGAGATGAGAATGTCTCCCGTTGAGCGAAAACTGATTTTTGCAATTACCGAACATGATACGCTAGGTATGCTGATTGAAGGTTTTGTTGTTGAAATAACCAGATTTCGGCAATTTAGTCTTTCGAGCCGGCGGGTGAACAGTTATACTGCGAAGGATTATGTAGGAACTTTAACAGAGGGGGAGCAACAAATTCTCAGCATTATTGATCAGTATTCAGATGAAGAAATTTTGAAACGATTCGGAAAGCGTTTCAACAAACCTTCCGAGTTTTATAAGTCAATGCCTGAGGAAGTTTTTCATGAGCATATACGGCCCTACATTGACCGACGCATTGCCAGAGTACTTAACATCATGGCCAGCTGGAAAATGGTTGTTTACCGAAAAGGGAAAAGACGTGAACCGGTGAATGAACATCCGTTGAAAATTAATCCGGTACCGGCTGAAGTGATTTTCCATTTCAGCAAGACCAGTGATGGCATTCATTACAGGCTTGCGGTAACATTTGGCGGCAAGGAAGTTCCGATTACGGGAAAACCATGGAAAATCATCTCCATGAAACCCTGCTGGATGGTAGGTGAAGACAGTGTTATGACCCTCGATGAGCGTGTTGACGGGAATAAGCTTCTGCCTTTCTTTACACGGGATTCCATTCATATTTCGGCCTCAGCAGAAAATAAATATTTTGAAAGCTTTATTTTGAATGCCGTCCGGAATTTCAAAGTAGTTGCCACAGGTTTTGCCATTGATGATATTCATGATTTTCAGCAGGTTTATCTGACACTGGAACCATTGACTGACGGTTTTCCAGCCCTCAACCTGTCATTTGGTTACACATCAGCAGAAATATTTTACGGAGAAACTTCCCGTATTCTGGTAAAACTTCTGAAAGACGAAACCGGCTACCGTTACTTGCGTGTTATCCGGAACCAGAAGAAAGAAGATGAGATGGCAGAGTGGTTGAAGAGTAAAGAGATTATCGAATATAGAAAGGGATGTTTTCGTATAAAGACCGGTTTACCAGATGAAGAAAGTTATCAGGTATCGGAACTTATCGAATGGATCAATCTGAATACGGAAGAGCTGAATAACAAAGGCATCATCATTCGGCAGAAAGGGAACTACAGGTATTATACCGGTACTATCCGTATATCGCAGTCAATAGTGAATAAATCCGACTGGTTTGATTTAAAAATCATGGTTCATTTTGGAGATATTTCCCTCCCTTTTATAAAATTAAGGGAAAATATTCTGAGCGGGAACCGGGAGTATATCCTTCCAGACGGAACGATAGCAGTTCTTCCAAAGGAATGGTTTTCAAAATACCGGGATCTTATTCAATTGGGAAATACGGGTACTGATTTTTTAAGAGTACGAAAATGCCATCTTCATTTATTGGATGAAACCATAACAGGTGAAAGATTACCTGTTGCGGATAGGATGAAGGAATGGATTAAGAATCTTTCTATAAGTGATATTAGGGTACCAAAAGGCATTGAAGCTCAGCTCAGGCCTTATCAACTAACAGGTTTTCAATGGCTAAATATTTTACAGGAACTTGGATTAGGGGGCTGTCTGGCAGATGATATGGGACTTGGTAAAACCCTGCAGGCTTTAGCTGTACTGGCCGACAGTAAAGGGAAGAAGAGTGTTTTGCATGTAGAGAAGATATCGGGGCAAAGCCAGCAGCTGGATCTTTTTGGAAGCCTGAATAATGTTAATGAGATTGAAGCTATTACTTCACTTATTATTATGCCTTTATCGCTAATCTGGAACTGGGAAAATGAAATAAAAAAGTTCGCTCCGCATCTTAAGGTTTACAAGCATATTGGATTAGGACGCATTACGGAACCGGAAAATTTTTTCCAGTATGATATTGTTCTAACTACATATGGTATTGTAAGAAATGATCTTGAACTACTGAAAAAATGTGAATTCAGGTATGTTATTCTTGATGAAAGCCAGGCGATTAAGAATCCATTTTCCAAAATATTCAGAGCAGTAAGGCAGTTACATTCACGATACAGGCTCGTTCTGACCGGCACTCCCATCGAGAATTCCCTTACTGATCTATGGGCGCAGATGACTTTTCTTAATGAAGGGATCCTCGGTAATCTTTCCTATTTCAAAAATGAGTTTTTGTTACCAATTGAAAAGAACCGGGATCAGGAAAAAGAAGAAAAATTGAAAAAAATAATAGCTCCTTTCATTTTACGACGCACTAAGGAAATGGTAGCCCATGATCTGCCCTCTCTCACGGAACAGGTATACTACTGTGAGATGAGTGATGATCAGCGGCAGGTTTACGAGACAAGAAAGTCAGAAATTCGGAATATTCTTATAGAAAGTATTACAGAGAGTGGGGTTGAGAAGTCGCGTTTTATCATTTTAAAAGGTTTAATGGAACTTCGTTTGCTGGCTAATCATCCCGTGTTATTGCCGGGGGCTCCGGAAAGTTCGTCGGGGAAATTTGAGGAAGTAATGCGCAGTGTGGAGAATGTCTTAGCTGAAGGGCATAAGGTACTGATCTTTTCTTCTTTTGTGCGGCATCTGAATGTTTTTGCCAGAGCATTTGAAAAAGAGGGCTGGAGATATGTAATGCTGACGGGACAGACGCATTCGGCAGACAGAATGACAATAGTGAAGAAGTTTCAGGAGGATATGGATACTAGAATATTTCTTATGACTATGAAAGCCGGGGGTGTTGGAATTAATTTAACGGCAGCTGATTATGTATTTATTCTGGATCCCTGGTGGAATCCTGCAGTTGAAAATCAGGCCATAGCCCGTGCCCACAGAATCGGACAGGAAAAAAAAGTGATGGCATATAAATTTATCACACGTGATACGATTGAGGAAAAAATCCTTAATCTTCAGCAGCATAAGTCTGACCTGGCTGAACTTTTCGTCCATCGAAATGATCCGCTTCAGTATATTACAAAAGAGACAATTGTAAAGTTGACAGAGTAAACGGATTGGTTTTCTTACATTTATTTGATGGATTTGTACCTGGTGTCTTCTTTTGCACTGACTGTTTGCCTGCAAACTGTTAAAAAATTGTGCATTTCCTGATGGCTAAAAGTTTCGTTGTCAGCAATTCATTGATTAACCCAATCCGTCAATTGAACCCATCGACTAACAAAATGAAAGATTTTGATAAGTCGGGGTTACCTTGATAAGTCAATAGAAACAAGTTGTTTATATATTTTATTGTGTTTCTATTGACTAA
>CAZJQN010000055.1:0-22068 GCA_964548125.1 uncultured Bacteroidales bacterium
CATCCCCATTTTTATTAGCCCGGTTGAATTTGCTAATTCATGGTACTTGGGTTTAATAAATTTCAGTATATTTCCTTCGCAAAAAAATTGAAAAATGGATATACACAGGAAATTGCGAATGGGAATGATCGGAGGGGGCATAGGCTCTTTTATCGGAGTGGTGCACCGTATGGCCGCTACACTGGATAATGAAATTGAACTGGTTTGCGGAGCTTTTAGTTCAGATCCATTGCGTTCAAAGCAAAGTGGTCTTCGCTGGTATCTTCCCGAAAGCCGTATTTATGGTTCTTTTGAAGAAATGATTTCACGGGAAAAGGAATTACCTGAAGGCGAAAGAATGGATTTTGTTTCCATTGTCACTCCTAACCATTTGCATTTTTTGCCTGCAAAGTTGGCCCTTGAGAATGGATTTCATGTTGTGTGTGACAAGCCGATGACCTATTCTCTTCAGGAAGCTTACGAACTGGAAGATTTAGTAAAAAAAACCGGTTTGCTCTTTGCTCTCACCCACAATTATACTGGTTATCCGATGATAAAGCAAGCCAGGAAAATGGTGCAGGAAGGTAAGCTTGGTCGTATTCGCAAAGTCATTGTTGAATATCTTCAGGGGTGGTTATCAACGAAAGTTGAAAGTACCGGAAACAGGCAAGCTGAATGGCGTACCGATCCTGCCCGCTCAGGGATTGCCGGATGTATGGGCGATATCGGCACCCATGCCGAAAATCTGTGTGAATATGTCACCGGGCAGAAAATATCAGAAGTTTGTTCTGACCTAAACACAATTGTTGAAGGTAGGTTACTGGATGATGACGGAAGTGTGCTGATTCGCCTGGAAGGAGGAGCGAAGGGAATTCTATATGCAAGCCAGATTTGTGCCGGTGAAGAGAACGGTTTACGAATCCGGATCTATGGGGAAAAAGGCGGATTGGAATGGAGCCAGATGGAACCCAATACCCTTTGGGTAAAATGGACTGACAAGCCTGTCGAACTTTACCGGACAGGTACAAATTTCAAACCTATCTATTCTGAAGCGAAGGAACATGTGCGGATTCCGGCTGGTCATCCGGAAGGTTTCCTGGAGGCCTTTGCCAACATTTACCGGAATTTTGCTATAGCATTGCGGGCGAGGATGGAAGGGAAAGAAGCTCCTGAAGGTATGGATTTTCCAACTGTTCACGACGGAGTTCGTGGGATGCAGTTTCTTGAAACGGTGGTTAAAGCCTCAGCAAGTCCGCAAAAATGGATGCCATTTATTACGAAATAGATTTTTTTAACTAATTGCGATTGTCCTATGAAAAAGATTCTGCTTCTTTTTGCCATCGTGGCCATGTACCCAATTTCTTTTGCTGGTACTACTACAGGAAGTCCTGACAAGTTTATAGGCAAATGGAATATTAGCGTTCCTGATGCGCCTATACCGGATTACAGCAGTTCAACCCTGGTTTTCAGTAAGGAGGGAAAAACAGTAAAGGGGACCATAGGGATTAATGAGTATATGGTAATGGATGTGGAAGATCTGGTCATCAAAGGAAACAAAGCTGAATTTGTGATCTATATTCAGGGAGAAAAGATAACTATCAGCCTGAAAAGAAAAGGAAACACCCTCAACGGTACGGCAATGTATTCGCAGGGTACTCTTACAGTGAACGGAACAAAACAACCGTAAAGCTTATTCGGCCTTTTCGTACACCTTCACCCAGTCGATTTCAAATGTGGCAGGTAAATTGCCATTTACATTGTCTTTATATATTCCTGAGCTGAAGTTCAGATAAAGAGGCTCCTGAGGAACCGCTTCTTTCATTTCAGCAAGTTTAATACCATTGACTTTCCATATAAGAGATGAAGGAGACCATTCAAGGGTGAAGATATAGAATCCCTTCATCAGGCGGGAAGCAGACAAACGGATTGTATTGTGTCTTATACCGTCTTTCTCTGTAATATTTCCCCAGAAAGTACTCAAAAGTAATTTATTGTTGTCTGTTTTGAATACATCTACCTGGGGTACAATACGATCGCCGGTAAGCCAGAAAGCATGTGTAACTTTACCCGGGTTGTTGAACCGTACCTTGGCTTGAATAATACCGTATTTTTGGCGGAAACTCTTTCCTGTATTAATAATACCTGATGTGTAGCTGAAATCTTTGGGATAAAAGCCGAGAGCCGGATCCCATGCTTTACCGGTTATTTCTTCTTTCCGGGTGATGATTTTCAATACACTGGTATCCAGTTCCAGGTTTTTTCCATCGGTAAGAAAATGTTTGTCAGAAGCGAGGGAGTATGCATCCTTGAGAATAGTCTCACCCCAGAAATATCGGGTAATCCATTTGGAGGTGTCAAGGCTTTTTCCTGCAAAATCATCTTCAAACTTCAGGGTTAATTTTTTCAATTCTCTGAATTTATCCTGCTTCAGTACTTTAAAATACCATTTAATTTTTTCTGATTTTTTCAGGTTAAGATACTCCTGAAGCAGTTTATATTCTTCGGAAAGGAGATATTTTTTCTTCGGTGACAGAAGCATATATTCCTTTACCTTTCTAAAATCTTCAGATGCGATGTATTGTTCGAGTTCCATGTACCGTCCAGGCAGATCAGAAGAATCAACCTGAGAGAAAATGCTGTACTTCGGAGAGGCTTTAAAGGAGAAATATTTTCTTGCTTCAGGCAATTTTTTCAGCTGGAGGTACTCATTCCAAAGGTCAGATTCAGGAGTAACCCTGAATTCCCTTGCCGACATGCTGCTTCTTTTCTGTCGGAATTCCGGGGAGGTAACTATCTTGTCAAGTTCTTCGAGGCGATGGTATTCAGGTGATTTCTCAAAAGTCTGGGCAGAAGCCAGAGCAGACGAATTTTTGACTTTTATATAGGTTTTCCAGCGGGGATCTTTCTGTATTCTTTTAAATTCCTGTTCCTTACGAAATTCTTCCGTATCGGAATATTTTTGAGCCTTAACGGCATTTACCCGACGGGGGAATTCTGGTGAATTAATGAATTTGTCAAGTTCCTGATACCGTTTGAGTTCTTCTGAATTGGAATAGGAAGTGAATTCCCTGAACTCAGCCCAGAGAGCGTTTTCTCTGGACTCCAGTTTTTCGGTATTGGGAATCAATCCGAGAAGCAGGCGTAGGTGAATCATACAAATAGGATTGAATAAGTGGTTAAATTTATAAAAAAATATTCACTCAACAGGAAAAGAGAAAAAATCTATTGAAAGGGAAGAAGTTTATCCTTTTAGCATTAGTAAAAGGAATGCGAGTAAGCAATAAGAGCATGGGGCTCAGACAGCCTTCAGTTTGCAAGCACTTTTTCCAGACTGGTTTTAATGATGGATGCCCAGAGCAGATAGCCGTTATGGTTGAGGTGGAGCTGGTCGTAGGTAAACAATTCGGGTCTGGGCTGATTTTCCGGAGTAAGAAATGCTTTTGATGTTTCTATGAACCAGGTGTTTTTATGATGCTGACAAAACAATTTTATTTGCTGGTTTGCTTTTTGAATTCGGGGCCAGGCATTCCAGCGGGAAGGGGTTGGTGTAATTTCTACCCAAAAGACGGGCACAGAGGGAAATTTTGTTCTGATGGTTCGATGAATTGACCGGATCAATGCCTTAATTTCACGGGGTGTTTTATCAGAAGGAGAGCCTGTGACATCGTTGGCAACAAAAATTACAATAGCAGAAGGGTTATGCGGGTAAATAATCCGGGGCGCGTAAACGGCGAAGTCACTTAATTTAGCTCCTCCGTATCCTCTTTTTATTACCTTCCATGGCGCCATATCTTCCTGAATAGTATTCCAGAGGCGGATACTTGAACTGCCTGTAAAAAGAATGGCACTTTCTGGATCTGCTTCAACTGAATCGAGATGTTCAAGTGCACGGATATCCTTTTCCCAGGAAAGCACGTCCGGTGCTTTCTGATAGCGCAACACAGGGGAACAGGCAAGGAAGAGGAACAGAAAAAGGGTCGAAAAAAAAGGAAGAAAACGACTACTATGACATTTCATGGCTTCGGACTAATATTCATTCCAGCTTCTGATGGCGATGTCTTCCATTTTAAGTTTGCAGAAGGCGATAATAAAAGCGCTGGCCAAACGGGCGTTGGTGATGAGCGGGATGTTGAAATCAACGGCACTCCTGCGGATCATGTAATCATTGCTGAGTTCCGTTTTGGAAAGGTCTTTGGGAATATTTATGACCAGGTCGATTGTCCGGCTACGAAGGTAGTCCAGTACATTAGGTTTCCTGTCTTCATCGGGCCAGTGCAGGGCAGTTGCCGGAATGCCATTTAGTTCCAGAAACTGCTGAGTTCCTTTTGTAGCAAACAGGTTATAGCCTTTTTCGTAAAGCATCCGGCAGCTGTTAAGCAGTTCCACCTTAGAACGCATTTCTCCGGTAGATAGGAGAATATTTTTCTTTGGGATGGTATATCCCACTGAAAGCATGGCTGTGAGAATGGCTTCGTAAAACGTATCGCCGAGGCATCCTACTTCACCGGTAGAGGCCATATCAACGCCGAGAACCGGATCGGCTTTCTGAAGACGGGAAAAAGAAAACTGGGGGGCCTTAACACCAATATAATCTATATCGAACGCTGACTTATGGGGTTTTTCGACGGGAAGACCGAGCAGTACCCTGGTTGCAATGTCAATAAAATTCACTTTTAGTACTTTGGATACAAAGGGAAAACTTCGGGAAGCACGGAGATTGCATTCGATTACTTTGATGTCATTGTCTTTTGCCAGGAACTGAATGTTGAATGGTCCGGTAATATCAAGGGCTTTAGCTATTTCGCGTGTAATGCGTTTAATGCGCCGGATGGTTTCGAAATATACTTTTTGTGCCGGAAAAACGATGGTAGCGTCTCCCGAATGGACTCCTGCGAATTCAACATGTTCCGAAATGGCGTAGGTTATAAGTTCTCCGTGCCGGGCCACAGCATCAATTTCGATTTCCTTTGCCTGCTGGATAAACTCGGAAACAACTACCGGATATTGTTTGGATACGTTGGCAGCAAGTTTCAGAAAGTATTCGAGTTCCTCCTTATTTGAAACCACGTTCATTGCGGCTCCGGATAGAACGTATGAAGGACGGATCAGTACAGGAAATCCGATGTCATCAACAAACTGGTAAATATCTTCCATGCTGGTAAGCTCTTTCCAGCGGGGCTGATCAATTTTAAGCCTGTCGAGAAGGCTTGAGAATTTGTGCCGGTTTTCGGCCTGATCGATGGATACGGGAGAAGATCCGAGGACCGGAACATTCTGTTCATAAAGGCGCATGGCCAGGTTGTTGGGAATTTGCCCTCCCATAGAAAGGATAACACCTTTCGGCGATTCCAGTTCAATAATATCCATTACCCGCTCGAATGACAGTTCATCGAAATAGAGGCGATCACAGATATCATAGTCAGTGCTAACTGTTTCCGGGTTGTAGTTTATCATTACCGACCGATAGCCCTGCTGATTAACTGTCTGAAGCGCGCTGACACTGCACCAGTCGAATTCAACGGAACTGCCAATCCGGTATGCTCCTGAACCCAGGACAACAACGGACTTGCCATCCTTTTCGAAAGGTATATCATGTTCTTCTCCGCTGTAGGTGAGGTAGAGGTAATTTGTCCGTGCCGGGTATTCAGCGGCGAGGGTATCAATTTGTTTTACATAGGGTATAATTCCTGATTTTTTCCGGAATTCCCTCACCATAAGAAGACTCTGATGCATGTTGCTTTTAGCGGAGTGAAGTACTGAACGGGCAATCTGAAAATCGCTGAAACCTGCCTTTTTTGCGTCCAGCAACAGATCATGCGGTAATTCTTCGATAGTAGAGTATTTTTCGAGTTCTTTTTTAAGTTGGTAAATGCGTTGTAATTTAATTAGGAACCATTTGTCGATTTTAGTCAGATCATGGATGCGATCGATGGAATATCCTTTTTCAAAGGCGTTTGCAATAACAAAAATCCGCATGTCGGTTGGCTCTGACAATTCTTTGTCAATATTATCAAATTCAAGGTCGCGGTTACCGACAAAGCCATGCATGCCCTGACCAATCATGCGGAGGCCTTTCTGAATTGCTTCTTCGAAAGTTTTTCCAATGGCCATCACTTCGCCCACGCTTTTCATACTGCTGTTGATGGTTTTGGAAACTCCTATAAATTTATTGAGGTCCCATCTGGGAATTTTACACACGATATAGTCGAGGGCCGGTTCAAAAAAAGCAGTAGTTGTCTTTGTGATGGAGTTTTTCAATTCATGCAGCCCATAACCAAGTGCAAGTTTGGCTGCTACAAAAGCCAGCGGATAGCCTGTTGCCTTGGAAGCAAGGGCACTGGAACGTGACAAACGGGCATTTACTTCAATTACTCTATAATCTTCGCTTTCAGGATCAAGCGCATACTGTACGTTGCATTCGCCAATGATACCTATATGGCGTATTATTTTAATGGAAAGTTGGCGAAGTTTATGGTATTCGCTGTTGGTAAGCGTCTGGGAAGGAGCCACCACAATGCTTTCACCGGTATGAATTCCAAGGGGATCGAAATTCTCCATATTGCAGACAGTAATGCAGTTGTCATACTGATCCCTTACTACTTCATATTCAATTTCCTTCCATCCTTTCAATGATTCTTCCACAAGAACCTGGGGTGAATAAGAAAAGGCCCTGGTAACTGTGCGGAGGAGTTCTTCCTCGTTTGAACAGAAGCCGCTACCTTGTCCTCCAAGAGCATATGCGGCGCGTACAATCACAGGGAACCCTAAATTTTTGGCGGCAGTGAGAGCATCGTCGATATTGGTAACAGCTACACTGCGGGGTGTTTTAACGTTAATTTCGTTCAGACGCTCAACGAATTTTTCACGATCTTCAGTATCTATAATTGCCTGAACAGGAGTTCCCAGCACTTTAACCTGGTATTTTTCAAGAATCTTGTTTTCATAAAGTGCCACTCCGCAATTGAGGGCGGTTTGACCTCCAAAAGCCAGAAGAATTCCGTCGGGTCTTTCTTTTTCGATTACTTTTTCAACAAAATAGGGAGTAACGGGCAGGAAATAGATTTTATCGGCAATACCTTCGGTTGTCTGAACGGTTGCTATATTGGGATTAATAAGAATGGTGTAAATATTTTCCTCGCGCATGGCTTTAAGAGCCTGTGAGCCGGAGTAATCAAATTCACCCGCTTCACCGATTTTGAGGGCACCCGAGCCCAGAACAAGAACTTTACTGATGGGAGATTTCTGCATCGCTTCCATGATAATTTTGCGGCAAATCTACTAATTATTTTACGGAAAATTTGGAAAGAAAAGAAAAAATTGCATACATTTGCAGCACAAATGTATAAATATGCCATGCTAAAAACCCGTACACGCAGACTCATGGAAATTCGGAAACTGATTAGTACCGGCACAATCGGTACGCAGGAAGAGCTTTTGCAGAAACTTGAAAAGAAAGGGTTCAGGTATACACAGGCGACTCTTTCGAGGGATCTGAAGTTTTTGAAAGTTGGTCGAAGAGCCGATCCGAAAAAGGGCATGGTGTATGTTTTGCCGGAAGAAACAGGTTGGAACGATCTTTTACCTGAGGAAACTGCAGGTAAGACGGGTTTTGTTTCCCTGGAGTTTTCCCATAATCTTGGAGTAATTAAAACCATACCGGGGTTTGCCAGCGGGCTTGCTTACCTGATTGATCACCACCAGCCTTATGAAATTCTTGCTACGGTGGCCGGAGATGATACCATACTGGTAATAGGCAGGGAAGGGGTGAAGAAGAGCGACATACAGAAAGCTCTGGCGTTAATCATTCCGGAAATTGAAAGGAAACCTTAGGGAGGGTGTGGTCGTTTGTGATGCATTTTCAGGGGGTTTGCACACGACGGCCACCCCTTATTTTAATTTATAAACTTGACTAAAAAACTTGTGCAATGAAAGAAAAAGTTGTTCTTGCGTACAGTGGAGGCCTGGATACTTCAGTAATCTTGAAGTGGTTGATTGACAAAGGATATGATGTGATTGCCTATATTGCGGATGTAGGGCAGGATGAAGATTTTGATGCAGCCCGCGAAAAAGCTTTGAAAATAGGGGCATCAAAGGTTTATATTGAAGACCTGAAGGAAGAATTTGTTACAGACTATATATTTCCGGCTATCCGTGCCAATGCGATATATGAAGGCCGGTATCTCATGGGTACATCACTGGCCCGGCCTTTGATTGCCAAAAAGCAAATTGAAATTGCCAACGCGGAGAATGCGGCTTATGTTGCTCATGGAGCTACCGGCAAGGGCAATGACCAGGTTCGTTTCGAACTAACCTATTATGCACTGAATCCTAAAATTAAGGTTCTTTCCCCCTGGAAAACGGCAGAATTTCTTAATGAATTCAAAGGAAGGAGCGATATGATTGCCTATGCTCAGGCGAAAGGTATTCCCGTGAAAGCTACCATCAGTAAACCATACAGTGAAGACGACAACCTGATGCATATCAGTCACGAGGCTGGAATTCTTGAAGATCCGGCATATAAACCGGAAAAAGATATGTTTACCAAGATTGTCCTGCCCCAGAATGCTCCCGATAAAGAAACCCATATAGAAATCCATTTCAAAGACGGTACCCCGGTTAAGGTGGTTAATAAGGATGATGGTACTGTAAAGGAAAAACCTCTGGAACTTTTTATGTACCTGAACAAACTCGGTTCTGAAAATGGAATCGGTTTGCTCGATATGGTTGAAAACCGTTTCGTTGGCATCAAATCGAGAGGCGTCTATGAAACACCCGGAGCAACTATTTTACATGCAGCCCACATGGATATAGAAGGTATTGCCATGGACCGCGAAGTAATGCGTCTGCGCAATATGTTGTCTCCTGTCTTTGCTGAAATTGTGTATAATGGATTCTGGTTCAGTCCCGAGATGGATTTTCTTATGGCAGCCATCAATAAGAGTCAGGAAGTAATTGACGGAAAAGTATTTATAACTCTTTACAAAGGCAATGTCATTATAGACGGGCGAGAATCTCCCAGTTCCCTTTACAATAAGGAATTATCGAGTATGGACATTGAAGGAGGATTCAACCAGATGGACAGTGCTGGTTTTATTAAAATTAATGCCATTCGTCTTATGGCGCATCATGCCATTCTGCAGGTCAGAAAGGCCAATGGCAAAAACTGATTGTACATGACAATTTATTAACCCCCTTAAAATCTCTTATTATGAAACTTTGGGATAAGGGCATAGCCCTTGAAAAACTCATCGAAACGTTTACCATTGGTAAGGATAATGAGCTTGATATAGTTCTTGCTCCATATGACGTTCTTGGAACGATAGCTCACATCCGAATGCTGAAGCATATCGGATTGCTATCTGAGACCGAGCTGAAAAAACTGGAATATGAGCTAATCAGAATTTACAACAAAATCAAGGAAGGTGAGTTCCGCATAGAGGAAGGTGTGGAGGATGTCCATTCTCAGGTCGAAATGATGCTCACCGATCGCCTTGGCGATATCGGGAAAAAAGTTCACACTGGCCGGTCAAGGAATGATCAGGTTCTTGTTGATATTAAACTTTATATTCGTGATGAAATCAGGGAGCTGACAAAACAGACCAAATCCTTGTTCGATCTGCTTCTGAAACTTAGTGAAAAATACAAGGATATTCTTCTTCCGGGTTATACGCATTTTCAAATCGCTATGCCTTCCTCTTTCGGCTTATGGTTTGGGGCATATGCTGAAAGTCTGACAGATGACATGCAGTTGTTGCTGGCGGCTTACCGTATTGCCAACCAGAATCCTCTGGGCTCAGCGGCTGGATATGGCTCTTCCTTTCCTCTTGACCGAAAGATGACGACGGCTCTACTGGGTTTTGATACACTTAGCTACAATGTTGTGAATGCACAAATGGCCAGGGGCAAAGTAGAAAAGATTGTCAGCTTTGCAGTGGGATCCATTGCTTCTACCCTTGGTCGGCTTGCCATGGATGCCTGTCTATACAGCAGTCAGAATTTTGGATTTATTTCTTTCCCCGATCAACTGACAACCGGGTCCAGTATTATGCCGCATAAGAAAAATCCGGATGTTTTTGAGCTGGTTAGGGCACGATGCAATAAGCTCCAGGGTGTGGCCAATAACCTGAGCCTGATACTTGCCAATCTTCCTTCGGGCTATCACAGAGATATGCAAATTACTAAGGAGATTTTCATGCCCGGTTTCGCGGAAATAAAGGAATGTCTGAAGATGACCGAAATGATGCTGGATCATGTACAGGTAAATGAACATATACTTGATGATCCGAAGTATGATTATCTGTTTAGCGTTGAGGAAGTGAACAGGCTGGTTCTGGAAGGCATGCCTTTCAGGGATGCCTATAAAAAGGTAGGTAAGTCAATAGCTGATGGAACCTATAAACATCCTGAAAACATTCACCACACTCATGAAGGCAGCATCGGAAATCTTTGCAATGAAGAGATAAGAAAAAAAATGGACCACATTCTGGAATCTTTTCACTTTGAAATAATTGACAAGGCATACCAGTGCCTGTTGCAGGAAGCATCTATGTAATTATTAGGAAATGGCAGATTCGTTACGTATAGTATTCCGGGTTGAGATTGCTACTTTGCTGAAGGAGGGGCAGCTTGATCTTTCACGGATGGAAAGGGTTTCCATGCTGTGTACTAACCTTATGAACTGCGGTCACAAAGTGGTGCTTGTATCATCCGGAGCTATTTTTCTTGGATCACGTCGGCTGGGGATGAAGGCAATCCCTGATACCCTGACAGGTAAGCAGGCCGCTGCAGCTGTTGGACAGGCTGAATTAATAACACAGTATCAGAAATGTTTTGACGGTTTTAACCAAACAGTGGCTCAGGTGTTACTTACACAGGATGTTATTGAGAACAGAATCTGGAGTCTGAACGCTGAAAATACATTTCGCCGGCTAATGGATAAAGGAATTGTTCCTATTGTGAATGAAAATGATTCTGTATCGACTGAAGATATTGAATTGGGAGACAATTATCCTCTGGCTTTGCAGGTTGCAAGAATTGTGCATGCCCATATGATCATTCTGCGTCATATGTCGGAAGGCACCTATATGATTTATACCTATGCCGGTAAAGTAATACAAGCCGGAGAAAATGAGATTTTTGAAACAGCGAAGCGTTTGAAACGTGATGCTGGTTTAATGCTGCAACCCTTCCAGAATTTTCCTACAGGAGTACCACATGATTATATTTACTAAGGCAGTGGAGATGGATTACAGAGAGTTATTGAAAAACAGGAAGCGCGTAGTTGTTAAGATCGGGAGTTCCAGCCTGTCATATCCTAACGGCAAAATCAATTATTCCCGTATGGAACAGCTAGCCATAATTCTGTCGAAGCTTCAGGCAGAAGGCAGGCAGATGGTTCTGGTATCCTCTGGTGCAACCGCCGTTGGAGCCGGGAGAGTGGGTATTACCGGAAAGCCTGTGGACAAAGTGGAAAAACAGGCATTGGCAGCAATTGGCCAGGCCGGGCTTATTAAAATATATCAACGTTTTTTTGACCGGCATAATCAGATTGTGGCGCAGGTATTGCTCACACGCGATGCAATTACCATTCCTTTGCGGAGGAAAAATGCCCGAAATACTCTGGATTCGCTTCTGGAAATGAATGTCATTCCTGTCATTAATGAGAATGATACAATATCAACGGAACAGATTGAATTTGGGGATAATGATACCCTTTCGGCCTATGTGGCCGAACTAATTGATGCAGACCTGCTTGTTATACTCAGTGACATTGACGGTCTGTATTCAGGAGATCCCCATATTGATCCCGAAGCGAAGATGATATCACTGGTTACGGAGTTTTCCCCCTGGCTTGAAAGCATTGCTTCAGGGTCGGCCTCTTCATTCGGTACAGGAGGAATGATTACCAAGATCATGGCGACACGTATCTGCTGGGAGGCCGGGATAGATGCCGTTATAGCCAGCGGAGAAGATCCGTCCATACTTTACAAACTACTGGAAGGAGAGGAGCTAGGAACCTTATTTGCATTTGGAAGCAGAATGACTGTCTGCTGAGTATGATGAATTAAAAAAGATAAAAAGATGAACAGTCTGGAAGAATATGGGAAAAAAGCGAAAATTGCCTCACGGATTCTGGCAGGGGTTTCTGTTGACAGAAAAAATGAGGCTTTGAATCTGGCGGCTGATCATTTAATTAATTTCCAGGAAAGGATACTGGAAGAAAATAGCAGAGATGTTGAAGCTGCGCGCAATGCAGGGGTGAAAGGAGCGCTTCTCGACCGGTTGATGCTCAACGGAGGTCGTATCGCCTCCATGGCCGAAGGGTTAAGGCAAATTGCCATGCTGGAGGATCCGGTAGGTGAAGTGCTCTGGATGAAGCAGCGTCCAAACGGTTTGCTGATTGGTCAGCAGAGGGTTCCACTTGGAGTGGTTGGTGTAATCTATGAAGCGCGGCCCAATGTAACAGCTGATGTTGCCGGTTTGTGCCTGAAAACAGGAAATGCTGCTATTCTTCGTGGGGGCAGGGAGGCCATTTTTTCGAATAAAGCCATTGTGGAATGTTTCCGGGATGCCCTTGTAAAAACAGGTTTACCAGATGACAGCATTCAACTGGTAACTGATACTTCCAGAGAAAGTGCTCAGGCCCTTATGCGGATGAATCAGTACCTTGATGTTCTGATTCCAAGGGGTGGAGCCGGCCTGATAAAGTCGGTAGTGGAAAACAGCACGGTACCTGTCATTGAAACCGGAACAGGAAATTGTCACGTTTATATTGATAGTCCTAGTGACCTCAAAATGGGAATCGATATCATCGTCAACGCAAAGACTAATCGACCCGCTGTCTGTAATGCTGCCGAAACTTTGCTGGTGCACAAGGACATGGCTGAAGTCTTTCTGCCAGAAGCCTGCAAGGCCTTGACGGAAAAAAAGGTTGAAATACGGGGGGACGAGCAGGTATGTTCCATAGTTCCTTATGCAAAAAAAGCAACTGAGGAAGATTGGGCAACGGAATACCTTGATCTTATTCTGGCGGTGCGTGTAGTAGAATCAATTGACGAAGCCATTGAACATATTCAGAAGTACAGTACCGGTCACTCTGAAGCAATTGTCACAAACGTTTATTCCCATGCCAGGAGGTTTCTCCAGGAAATTGATTCGGCAGCTGTTTATGTGAATGCATCAACCCGTTTTACTGACGGATATGAATTTGGTTTCGGTGCTGAAGTGGGGATCAGTACCCAGAAACTGCATGCCCGTGGACCTATGGGGCTCAGGGAATTGACGACCTATAAATACATAATTTTTGGCAACGGACAGATCCGTCAATAAAAATCAAACACCATGGAATGGATGAATCACCTAACCGGCCTTGTGCAGGGAGCCTGCGAAATAGACAAGGAATTATTTTCGCGTTATCAGGTAAAAAGAGGTCTGAGGAATGAGGATCATACCGGAGTTCTTGTTGGACTTACTAACATTGGAGATGTTCAGGGATATGTAAGGGAAGGAGATAAGATTATTCCTGCAGAAGGAAGGCTGTTTTACAGGGGGATTGATGTGTACGACCTGGTGCACGGCTTTCTGGGTGAAAATCGTCCGGGATTTGATGAAACGGTTTATCTACTGCTTACAGGGAAGCTTCCTTCAGCAAACGAACTGGAGAAATTCAGTGCCTACCTTGCCGGTCAGAGAGAACTGACGCCGATGTTGACCAAAAGCATGGTATTGTCGCTCCGGGGTAAGGATGTTATGAACATGCTGGCCCGCACGGTATTGGTACTTTATACCATGGATGATGATCCGGAAGATATGTCATTGCAAAATCAACTCAGGCAGGCGCTGAGTCTTATTGCCAAGTTCCCGACCATTATAACTTATTCTTATTATGGGATGTTGCATGCATTCTATAGAAAATCTCTGATAATCAGGCATCCCGAAATGAATTTATCGACAGCTGAAAATTTCCTGCATATGCTCAAAGGGGATGCATATACTCCTCTGGAAGCAACAATTCTTGATCTGGCTCTTGTGCTTCATGCTGAACACGGGGGCGGAAACAATTCCACCTTCACAACCCGTGTTGTTAGTTCCAGTGGTACAGACACATATTCGGCCATTGCAGCAGCAATAGGCAGTCTCAAAGGGAGCCTGCATGGAGGAGCTAATCTGAAAGTTATGGATATGATGGATCATCTCAAGGAAAATATACGTGACTGGAACGATGATGAAGAAATCTCTGCATATCTTCTGAGAATGCTTAAGGGTGAAGCATTTGATCATTCAGGAAAAATATACGGAATGGGGCATGCCGTTTATACCCTCTCTGATCCTAGGGCAGTGCTACTGAAAGAAAAAGCAAGGGATCTTGCCGCTGAGAAAAACAGGACAGATGAGTACCGTTTTTATGAAAACATTGAGCGGCTCGTACCAAAGGTTTTTGAAAAACATAAAGGAGCCGGTGCCAAGCTCATAAGCCCCAATGTCGATTTCTTTTCTGGTTTCGTATATGATTGTATCCGCATACCAAGGGAAATCTATACTCCGTTGTTCGCAGCGGCACGGATTGCGGGATGGTGTGCACACAGGCTGGAGGAAATTACCTTCTCATCGAGGAGGATTATCCGACCGGCATACAAAAATGTTTGTCCAAGAACTGAGTATGTTCCGCTCAGTCTGCGAAAGAACTCATAAACAGGCGAAAGACAATAATTTTTGAGAAACCTCAGGAAATATATGTTTTATAGCATAAATTTGTTGCAGAGGTAACTAATAGCAGTTAAACCAGAACCCATTGTAAAACAAATTAATATAGTTTGATTATGTGGAAAGGATTACCGGGTAAAAGCGGGCTCTACAACCCGGAATACGAACATGACAGTTGCGGTATAGGTTTCGTGGCCCATATAAAGGGCCAGAAATCGGGAGAAATCATCCGTCGTGGTTTGGAGGTATTGCTGAATATGAGTCATCGTGGTGCAGAGAGTGCTGACAATACCACCGGTGACGGAGCGGGCATTACTATACAGATACCGCACCGGTTTCTTGTTTCGAAGGGTATTCCTCTGCCGGAACCCGGTGAATACGGAACAGGTATTATTTTCTTTCCTCCTGATAAAGAAGAGAGAGAGGTAATTGAACAGTGGTTTTACAAAATAGCGGAAGAGGAAAATCTGATTATACCTGCCTTCAGGGATGTTCCTGTAAACAGCAACGTTCTTGGTGAAATTGCCCGCCGCAGTGAACCCGTGATTCGCCAGGTGTTTATTACGGGAGAGTACGAACAAGATGAACTGGAGCGCAAACTCTACATCTTTCGCAAGAGGATTGAAAACGAAGTGAGAAATTCCGGCCTCAGGCAGAGCGGTTATTTCTATGTCAACAGCCTTTCAACACGGACTCTGGTTTACAAGGGACTGTTCACGCCTGTACAGTTAAGGGATTATTATCCTGACCTTTCGGATCCGGCAATGGAAAGTGCAATAGCCCTGATTCATTCGCGTTTCAGTACCAATACCTTTCCAACCTGGGATCTGGCACAGCCTTTCCGATATCTCTCGCACAACGGGGAAATAAATACCATCAAGGGGAACAGGCTCTGGATGAAAGCAAGGGAGGCTTTGTTGCAGAGTCAGTTGTTTGGTAAAGACCTTGAAAAGCTTTTTCCGGTAATTGAACCCGGGAAAAGTGATTCAGCTTCACTAGACAATGTCTTTGAATTTCTGGTAATGACAGGAAGAACCATGCCACACGCTATTACAATGCTTGTACCGGAATCATTCAACGACAAAAACCCAATTCCCAACAGCCTGAAAGCCTATTATGAGTACCATTCTATGATTATGGAACCCTGGGATGGCCCGGCTTCCCTTGTTTTTACCGATGGCAGGTATGTAGGGGGGACGCTTGACCGGAACGGATTACGGCCTTCGCGCTATGTAATTACTGAAGACGATCTCATTGTAATGGGTTCTGAAGTCGGTGTTCAGAAATTTCCTGCTGAAAATATTCGTGAAAAAGGACGACTTCGTCCAGGTAAGATTTTACTGGTTGATACCAAATTGGGTATTATTATCCCTGATACAGAGATAAAGGGACAGCTTTCACGTCAGAATCCTTATGGAAACTGGTTGAAGGAGAACCGGCTCGAGCTGGAAAAGATTGAAGTAAAACAACGTATTCCGTCGACCCTCGATCAGTATGAAACCTATCTCAGGGTTTTTGGTTATACCAAAGATGACCTGGATATGGTTTTTAAGCCGATGGCAATGGAAGGTAAGGAGCCTGTTGGTTCCATGGGGAATGATACTCCTCCAGCCGTATTATCAAAGAAACCTCAGCGACTTTTTAGTTACTTCAAGCAGCATTTTGCCCAGGTCACCAATCCTCCTATTGACCCGATACGGGAAGGACTGGTTATGTCACTTACCAATTACATAGGGGCTTTGCAATCGAATCTTCTGGAGGAAACTCCTGCCATGTGCAAGCTTATCCGTTTTCAGAGCCCAATTATTATAAACACTGATCTGGGAAAAATCAAGAATCTTCAGCGGGAGGAATTTTCGAATGTTACTATTAACATGGTATTTGATGCCCGCGGAGGGGGAAAGGCACTTAAGGAAGCACTTGACAGGATATGCCGAGAAGCGGAGCAGGCAGTTGATAATAAAATCAATTATCTTATTTTATCCGACAGAGCAATAGACGAGAGTCATGCACCGATTCCTTCCCTTCTGGCTGTTTCGACCCTTCATCATTACCTGATCAGTGTGAAGAAAAGGATGCAAATTGGGTTTATAGTTGAAACAGCTGAAGCCCGGGAGGTCATGCATTTTGCTCTTCTCCTCGGTTATGGTGCCAGTGTAATCAATCCTTATATGGCATTTGCCGTGCTGGATGATTTGTGTAAGAAAGGAGAAATAAAGCTGGATTACAAGACAGCCCGGCAGAATTATATTAAAGCTATTGATAATGGTCTGCTGAAGATCATGTCGAAGATGGGTATTTCTACTCTGCGAAGCTATCATGGATCACAGATTTTTGAAGCCATTGGGCTCAGCAACGAAATCGTTGAGAAATATTTCAACGGGACTCCTTCTAACATTGGAGGTATAGGCCTGGAAGAAATAGCCAAGGAAGCCCTTATACCTCACAGGGAAGCTTTCAGCAAATCGCCGGTGAAAGATTTGTATCCTAAGACTGTTGGTATTTATCATTGGCGGAAAGACGGAGAGTTTCACGGATGGAACCCTGAAACGATTGCTCTTTTGCAGTGGGCAACCAAAACAAATAATTATGAAAAATTTAAGGAGTTCAGTAACCTGGTAAACTCACAGAACCGTGAACCCAATTTTTTGCGAGGTCTTTTAAATTACAAAAAGAACCCGATACCGCTGGAGGAAGTTGAGCCGGAAGAAAACATAATGAAGCGGTTTGTAACGGGAGCCATGTCGTATGGTTCTATCAGTAAGGAGGCTCACGAAGCTTTGGCCTTGGCCATGAATTCCATTGGGGGCCGGAGCAATACAGGGGAAGGAGGAGAAGATGCGGAGCGGTTCAAACCTTTGCAGGATGGTACGCTTATACGAAGTGCCATCAAACAGGTGGCGTCCGGCAGATTTGGTGTTACCACCAATTATCTGGTTAATGCCGATGAAATACAGATTAAAATGGCCCAGGGGGCAAAACCGGGGGAAGGCGGACAATTGCCCGGGTATAAAGTGGATAAGATTATTGCTCGCCTGCGTCATTCCACACCAGGAATTACTTTGATTTCACCTCCTCCGCATCATGATATTTATTCAATTGAAGATCTTGCCCAGCTGATTTTCGACTTGAAATGCGTCAATCCGACAGCAAAGATCAGTGTTAAGCTTGTATCGGAACATGGGGTTGGCACCGTTGCAGCCGGGGTAGCCAAGGCACGTGCCGATCTGATCACCATCAGCGGGAATGAAGGAGGAACCGGTGCAAGCCCAATCAGTTCTATTAAACATGCAGGTTTACCAATCGAACTGGGTATTTCAGAGGCACATCAGACTCTGGTGAAGAACAACCTCCGCGGACGGGTACGACTTCAAACTGACGGACAGCTAAAAACAGGACTTGATGTGGTTTTAATGGGTATCCTTGGAGCGGAGGAATTTGGATTTGCCACTGCTGCCCTTGTTACCCTTGGTTGTATTCTGATGCGAAAATGTCATCTGAATACCTGCCCTGTGGGAGTAGCTACCCAGAATCCCGAGTTACGTAAACGGTTCATCGGCCGTTCAGAGTATGTAGTAAACTATTTCCGCTTTCTGGCAAAAGAAGTACGTGAAATAATGGCAGAGATGGGAATCCGAAAATTTGATGATTTAGTGGGCAGGACAGAGTTACTGGAACAGCGGACCGATATAGACCACTGGAAAGCCCGTACTGTTGATCTTTCGCGAATCCTTCACAAGCCACAGGAAGCCGAGATATTTCCTTTGCACCAGGTAACCCATCAACTGCATCCGATCGACGATATTCTTGACCGGGAACTTATTAAACTGGCCGGAAAAGCATTGAAAAGCAGAGAAAAAGTGTGGATTTCGAAACCGATAAACAATACCGACCGGGCAGTAGGGGCAATGCTTTCCGGAGAGGTAGCACGTCGTTATGGAGAACTGGGACTTCCTGACAATACCATCAATGCCCGCTTCTATGGTTCTGCAGGCCAGAGCTTTGGGGCATTTCTTGCCAGTGGGATAAGTTTCACGCTGGAGGGAGATGCCAATGATTATCTTGGAAAAGGACTTTCAGGAGGGCGTATTATCGTGGTACCTCCAGCAGGAAGCAGGTTTGTTCCAGAAGAAAACATTATCATCGGAAACACCGTACTGTATGGAGCTACCAGTGGTGAGTTATATGTGAGGGGAATTGCTGGAGAACGGTTTGCTGTCCGTAACAGCGGTGCTTTTGCTGTTGTAGAAGGAGTTGGTGATCACGGTTGTGAATACATGACCGGAGGTCGTGTGGTTGTGCTGGGTTCTACCGGGAGGAATTTCGCCGCAGGCATGTCGGGTGGCATTGCTTATGTTCTGAACCGGAACGGAAATTTTGAATATTTCTGCAACAAAGGGCTTGTTGAATTAACGCCACTGGAGGACCGTACTGATATCCTGGAAGTACAGATGTTGCTGAACAATCATTTACTGTACACTGGAAGCAGGGTTGCAGAAACCATCCTTTCAAACTGGGATGAGTATCTGCCGATGTTTGTCAAGGTTATTCCAATGGAATACAAAAAGGTACTTGAAGAACAAAAACTGGAGGCATTGCGGAAAAAACTTGAGGCAACAGAAGATTCACCTCAGTATCATTATTGAAAGTTAACGAAGCAAAAGGAAGTGATATGGGTAATCCTAAAGGTTTTCTGGAAGTTAAGAGAAAAGAAGGAGGAAACCGTCCGATAAGTGAACGGATTCTCGATTTCAGTGAAGTAGAGCAGACACTTGACGAGGAGGATCGCCAGCTGCAGGCAAGTCGTTGCATGGACTGCGGAGTTCCTTTTTGTCAGTGGGGTTGTCCGGTAATGAATAATATGCCTGAATGGCAGGATGCAATATATCGGGGCGACTGGCAGAAAGCTATCGATATTTTGCTGTCTACCAATAATTTCCCTGAATTTACCGGGAGGGTTTGTCCGGCTCCGTGTGAAAAAGCGTGTACTCTCAACATTCACAAAGAACCGGTAACCATCAGGGAAAACGAAGCAGCTACTGCCGAAAGAGCTTTTGAGAGAGGTTTTATAAAACCTCAGCCTCCGGCTTTCCGGACCGGAAAAAAAGTTGCCGTAATAGGTTCCGGTCCTGCCGGCCTGGCATGTGCTGACCTTCTCAACAAAGCGGGTTACCATGTAACCCTTTTTGAGAAAGATGACGCAGTGGGAGGATTACTGCGTTTCGGGATACCTGATTTCAAACTGGCCAAAAATGTCATTGACCGGCGTGTCCAGCTGATGATTGAAGAGGGATTGATAATCCGCACCAATGTTCATGTGGGAAAAGATATTTCTGCTGAGGAACTTGTAAATGAATTTGATGCCATTTGCCTGGCCATAGGTGCCATGAAGCCACGGGATCTTACGGTAGAAGGCAGGGACCTGAATGGCATTTACTTTGCTATGGACTATCTGACTCAGCAAAACAAAGTAGTGCGGGGCGATCAGATTGCAGAGAAGGAACGGATACTTGCCACCGGGAAACATGTTCTAGTCATCGGAGGAGGTGATACCGGGTCAGATTGCGTTGGAACAGCAAACCGGCAAAAGGCCAAATCGGTGACACAAATTGAAATTCTGCCAAAGCCTCCTGAAGAACGCACCCCTGATAATCCATGGCCATACTGGGCAAACGTGCTTAAAGTATCCAGTTCGCATGAAGAGGGGTGTGATCGCTTCTGGTCTTTGTCAACAAAACGCTTTATCGGGAAAAACGGAAATGTTACCGGGGCAGAAGTTATTGAGGTAGCGTGGGAGAAGGACGTGAACGGCAAAATGACAATGAAGGAAATTCCGGGAACGGAACGAATTATTCCGGCCGATCTTGTCTTGTTGTCACTTGGTTTTCTTCACCCTGTGCATGAGGGTTTAATTAAGGATCTTGAACTGAAACTATCGGAAAGGGGGAACGTTTATGTAAGCAAGGACCATCAGACCAGCAGGGCAAAAATTTTTGCCGCAGGGGATGCCGTGAACGGAGCCACCCTGGTGGTACATGCCATTGCCTCCGGACGCAAGGCTGCTCATGATATCGACAGGTACTTGCAAAGCCTGTAGAGCGAAAAAATACATTTTCACACGAAAAGTGTTTTGATTAATCGAAGAATGGTTACCTTTGTCTGAATTAATTTTTTTTAGTCATGAACATTTATATCAGAAACATCGATTTCAAGGTGACCGACCAGCAGTTGAACGATCTGTTTGCAACATGCGGCGCGGTTCAGTCAGCAAAGGTAATCCGTGACAAGTTCACCGGCCGGAGCAAGGGATTTGGTTTTGTTGAAATGCCGGATGATCAGGAGGCGGAAAAGGCTATTGCCAGCCTGAACGGATATGTTTTGAATAACAGGCCCATTGAAGTCTCTCAGGCCAGACCAAGAGAAGACAGAGGCAATTATTCAGGTTCCGGACATCGACGCTAGGATCTTCTACCTATAACTGACTTTTCAGAAGGCTGTCATAACTCCGACAGCCTTTTTTATTTGTATCTTGGACAAAAATTATTTTTATGACAGGAATTGTTTTTCAAATGCCATCTGATATAAAATTATTGAATGAGGCATCTCAGTTTTTTGATACTCAGCCGGAAGGATTTCAAATTGGGTACACCCCGTGGAAGGGATTCCCTTATAAACCCGACGTGAAAGTAAAGTGCGCATGGCAATCCCATGGATTGTTTTTAAAGTATTACGTAAACGAAGAATGTACGAGGGCGATCTATGCTCAGCCTAACGAGCCGGTTTATAAAGACAGTTGTGTGGAGTTTTTCGTTTTGTTTCTTGGGGCCAGTGGTTATTATAATTTTGAATTCAATGCTATTGGGAACATCCTCGCGGCATTTGGTCCATCAAGAAACAATAGGGAGTTTTTACCGGCGGAGGTGATTGGAAACATAAACGTTTTGCCTTCCCTGGGGAAAGCCCCTTTTCCTGAAAAATCAGGAAAGGTATACTGGGAGCTGACAGTTTTTCTTCCTGTTTCGGTTTTTAGCAAACATGTATCAGCATTTGAGAAAAATATTGTTCTAAGGGCCAACTTTTACAAATGCGGTGATGAACTCTCCAGACCACATTTTCTGTGCTGGTCGGAGATAAAAACACTGGCACCCGACTTTCACCGTCCTGAATACTTTGGTGAACTTATTCTGTCTTAAACCCAAATGACGTATTTCACTGTGCCAATTGGGTTAAACCCAAATTCGTCAATTGAAACGATCAATTGACGAATCGACTAACAAAACCTAATCATTCCGAAGGTTAGGAATGATAAATTTTAATAAGTCAGGGTTACATCGATAAGTCAATAGAAACAAGTTGTTATATATATTTATTGTGTTTCTATTGACT
>CAZJQN010000056.1:0-21875 GCA_964548125.1 uncultured Bacteroidales bacterium
TAGAGGAATCCGTCAATTGAAAAAATCAATTGACGAATCGACTAACAAAATCTAAACCTCGATAAGTCAATAGAAACAAGTTGTTTATGTATTTATTGTGTTTCTATTGACTAATCTCGGATAAATTCATTAATTGATAGTGTTTCCCCGTCATGGCATGAAAGACAATAGAACCGTAGAATAGCTTCCGTTCTATTTGCCCGATAGGTCATTAAGGACAATAGAAATCTGAAACAGACCCGCTTTCATTTGCCCGTCAGGGCATGAAGGGCAATAGAAACCAGAAATCATCCCCATTCCATTTTGCCCGTCAGGGCATTAAGGTCAAATAGGTCACACATTGGATTAATGTGATCTGGGGGCATCTGGTTCCTGCATATTATAACCAAAATTGCCTTTATCATTACCTGAAACACAGAAATTGATTTGTAAGGATTTTTTGGTTGCAATTGGACCTGTTATTTCGGCTCCCATCCGTAATCGATATACTTCCAGCTAATTTTTTCGGGAGTGAGAACCAGATCAAGAAACCCTTCTTCCAGCCCGTGGTATTTATGACGCCACCATCCTGAACAAACCGCCCCGCCCGTGATAAAATGAATTCCGCCCACATAATTGTCTTCCAGAAAATGCAAATGACCCTGAAGAACCATCTTCAGATTATGTCCGGCAAAAACATCCAGAACTTCCCGGCTGTTAACCACTACAAGTCCTTCTTCGTTACAGGCTGTTGCTCCTTTGAAGAATTGAGAATAACCGGTAAGCAAAGGAATGTGGGTAATAATAACTAGCGGCGTAAGAGAATCGGTTTTAGCAATTTCTTCCCTGAGCCACCGGATCTGATCTTCACTCACCATTCCTGTATAACCGCCTTTTATATGCGCAACTGAATTAAGAACAAAGAATTTCCACCCTTTTAATTCAAAAGAATAAAAAGCAGGTCCTAATTTTTTCCGGTACATGCCATCACCTGCCATGGGATTTGATAACGGAACCTTTTTCTCATCTTCCCAGCCCAGCATTTCATGATTTCCGGGGGTGTTATAGAGGGGAGAATGAATTCCTTTTACAAGGGAAAGATAAAGATCATACAGACTATCAGCTTCCTCTTCACCAGCTTGCAGAGCATCCATCACCATATCCCCTCCGGTAATCACAGCATCCGGCATCAGTTTATTGATGGTATCAATGGCCATCTGAAAAGCCTCCGGAGACCCACGATCGTAACAAAGATGGATATCGGTCATAAAAACAAGATGCAATGCATCCCTGCTGCCTTCATCGGGAGCTTTCCTGCTTTGCGTACAACCTGTAACAAAAAGAAATAATGTTGCCAGCAAAAAATTCGAATATCGTTTCATAAAACGTCTTTGATATTGATATAAAAACAACTTGCCTTAATGGTATTCCATTTTAGTGCAATTTACGAATTACCCAGATCATCAGGTTAATCAGGAGTGAAATAATTAATAAAGTTGTTATAGGAAAATAAAATCGGAAATTTTCCCGCTCAATGCGAATGTCGCCCGGAAGGTGGCCCATCCAGCCCAGTTTGTTTCCGGGAATCAAAAGCAGAGTTCCGGCTATAATCAGTAAAAAACCTATTAATATAAAAATTCTACCCACCTGTTGCATAGAATACATTACTACACTTTCTCAGGAATTATTTGCACTGCCTTTCCCATTCTTGCTGCAGATAACAACAAAATCTTATAATAAACACAAAATGTTTATAGTTCTGATCTTTAATGTATTTCAAAGACTTTCAAGAAGTGTTCAGGGGTAAAAACATTCAGACTGCTTTTTCTGTAATCTTTTACATTCCGTGTAAGTATTGCATCAATTTCTTCATATTTAAGAGCAGAAAAATTCTTCAAAGCATCTTCGAAATCATTAAATCCGGAATCAAATGCCTGTACCACAATATTACCGTCCATTGGCAATATATCAAGAATAGTAAGCAAATGACGCATTTTGTTAATTACTCTGGCATGAGCAGCTGATTGCCGTAATATATAATACACATTGCAACAGATAACCGGAGTAATAAATCCCTTAATTTCATTTTGTTCACATAAAGTTAATACCGCTGCAGCATATTCTGAGAATGGCATTCGATCGAAGAAAAAATCAAGAATCACATCGGTATCGATCAGTACATTATTTATCCTTAACATACTTATTATACAGGCTTTCAGACAACTGTACTTTGTAATTTATTTTTTTTGGTGCCATGAAGGAACCTCGCAGAGATTTAACAACAACACCCGTATTCTTTCCCTGTTTATTCCTTTCAGAAGAAAGAGCTTTAAGATAGTTCTCAACTATTTTAGAAAGACTCCTGCCCTCTTTTCTGGCATATTTTTTAGCCTTTTCAACAACTTCCCTCTCAACGGTCAAAGTCAACTTTGTATTCATATGTATTATTTGGCTAAAGAATTCACCTCATCGATTTACGTACAAAGTTAATAAAAATTACACGTATGATTAATTATCTGAAAATTTTGCCGGAGCAATTCGACCTATTGATAAACACAGTAGAAATTAATCATTTGTCGACAAAAAATTATCAAATTAAATGCTCGGCGCTTTTAGTACAACTCCTTATTCCTTTAATGGCTTGAATCCCTCGCCCAGCACCTCGCTGGCATCAAATACAGTAATAAAAGCATCCGGATCAATAGAATGAATGTAACTCTTTAATAAGATCATTTCGCGACGGCTAACATTAGCAAAGATGATTTTTCGCTCTTTGCCCTCATACATACCGATACCTGTAAGCAGGGTGCCGCCCCGGCCGAGGTCGTAGAGCAATTTCTGGCGGATTTCTTCGTACCTTTCACTTATAATAAAAAGGCTTTTATGATATATGGCGCCTTCAAGAAGGTAATCGATTACCTTACCGGTAATGAAAATAACTACCCATGAATACAAGGGAATTCGCCAGTCGCGGAAAGCGATAAGACCAAACAGAACAATAATTGAATCGACTATAATAAGGAGTTGACCCACCGGCATGCGCGTATATTTTGCCGCGATCATGGCAATAATGTCTGATCCACCTGAAGTGGCCTTGGATTTAAAAATAAGTCCCAGACCGACCCCAAGCAATACGCCTCCAAAAACCGAAGAAAGAAGCGTATCATCAGGCACCAGAGGTTCATATCCATAAAGGGAAGTGAGAAAATCAACCCAGAAAGCTGTTAAGGCCGAGCCTATAATCGTCTTGATACCGAACCGGGGACCCAGAATCTTCATTCCAAGAAGAATGAGAGGAATATCGAGCGAAACAGCCAAGGTTCCAACTGGCAAACCATTGGGAGCAAAGGAAAACACACCTCTTGTGAGATAATGGATTACAATAGAAATTCCGTAAACTCCACCAGGTACAATTTTGTATGGAGTAATAAAAAGAACGAAACCGGCCGCCAGAATAAATGTGCCGAATAGAATCAGTACATAACTAACGAACCAGGAACGGGAGAAAAGTTTCTCAGCGGGAAGAAAAGGCATAAGATATAATTTTCAGCAAAGGTAACAGAATGCAACTGTCAAAACAAAACAGGCCGTACATCTGACGGCCTGTTTTGCTATTTACCTAATGAATGATTTATTTTACCAGTTCGTTACCTCCAGCCCACCAAACTTTATCCTTATATACATCTATAGTGGGAACATTGTCCGGATTGGCCGAAGTCTCACTTAATGCATAGGGGAAGCGATGGACAAAACCTCTGTTAACAGCCAGGTTATTAGGATTCTTCATTTCAGGAATACCGGTTCGACGGTAATCATTATACGCTTCGATGGCTTCAAACTCATAGAATGCAATGTACTTCTGCGTAAGAATTTCATTTAGCTCATTGCCTGCGGTAAGACGAGGTTCTACTTCATTTGTATAGTAAGCATTGGCATTTCCCTCTGTCAAACCATGGAAGGTGAAATTAGCTACAATGGCTGACTTAAGGGCATCCTTCCATGTACTGTCAGTGGTTCTGAACTTGGCTTCCGCTTCAATAAACTTCAGTTCATGATACGTCATAAGAGGTGTGGGCGCCGTTCTGCCGTTTTCAGTAATGAGCGAAGTAGAATAAGTACCTCCCTGTGTTTCACCAGCTTGTCCGTTAGGAGCAGGAAAATAGATTAATGTATCGGATCCTGAAATAATTGTGTCTGTCCCTTTCTTCATTGGTGTAAAATAAGCAAGGATACGTGGATCATTCCTGTCTTTCATCAGATCGAAAAGGGTTTTACCTGCTGAAAGATGGCTTCTGTCGGCCAGGAACTGATACCATGGATTTTCCCCCGTAGCAGAGGCTTCATATTTGGCAAACACGAAATTATCAGCATTACTGGCAAAAGCTTTACTGATACAATTCAGAGCATTCTGGGCAGCATTGTTGTCGCGTCCGGTGAGATGAATATAATACCGTGCTTTCAGAGACCATGCAGCTTTAATCCATTTATTCTGGTCGCCGGCATAAATGTAATCCAGGGATGGGTTTTTATCCTGTGGCCTTACATTGGAAAGATCATTAATGGCAGCATCGAGCAAACGCTGAATTTCAGAATAAATGAAGGACTGCTTATCATATTTAGGTTTCATAATTTCTGTCCCTTTGCAGGCCTCGGTCCAGGGAACTTCACCCCACATATCAGTTAAAACACCCAGATTATAAGCAGTAAGAACTTCAGCAATACCTCGTGCCCATGTGTTTTCAGGTTCTTCTCCTCCTTCCGAAGTTTTGGTTCTGATATCCTGAAGTATATTTAACAGGTCATATAATGAATTCCAGTTGTTGTTAAACAGAGAAGCATCATTCTGTCCCTGGCGTCTGTCAGCTGTGGCTGATTGAGCCCAGGTACCGGTGCTGTGTTCAATATAAACGGTAGCATACCAGGCAATGTCGGTTCCCGATGTTTCGAAGGCTGTCTTCAGCATGGCATCAGGCAGCATATTGGCAGGAGCGACATTGGCCAGGTTGTTACGGTCTTTATTGATCTCGTCCATGAGATCTTCACTGCATGCAAAAAAGACCAGCGGAATTACTGCAAGCAGGAATATTTTCAAAGTTTTCATAATTTCAGTGTTTTCAGTTTTTAGAAGGTTATGTTAAGACCAATTCCGTAGGAAGTTGTCTGCGGAAGTGACATATAATCCATACCTCCCTGCATGTTACCCATACCCTGTGACGTTTCAGGATCAAAATTGGGGAAGGTGGTCCACAGCAGGATATTGCGAGCTATGAAATTGATGGAAGCATTCTGGATTCTGGCAGGAGCAATCAGCTTCTTGGGAAGCATAAGGCTAACGGATACTTCACGCAACTTAACAAAGGAAGTTTCATAAATCTGGGCTTCATCAATTTCTGATAAAACGTCATTATAAAGATCCGGATAAGCCCATATATCATCAGGTCCGCCACGTTGAATGTCATTTTTCGTTCCGTCAGCTTTATATCCTGGCCATATGTACGGAGTAGTTCTGTCTTCCGTTCTCTTGGAAGTACCATACAGGTCAATCAGACGGTTGGAGCCTGAATACATCTGGCCGCCATTTTTCCAGTCAATTTGAGCCGACAATGTAATCATATTGGCAATGGTAAAGGTGTTGGTTATGCCAAGAATGAATTTGGGAGAAACTTCCCCAACCTTGCCAAAATCGCCAACCAAAGGCATTCCATAGTAATAACTGTCTGGATCTTCGTCGACAAGTACCCTTCCTTTATCATCTTTCAAGAACTGGTTTCCATATATTGCCGGATAGGTGTCGCCTGCTGAAGCACGGATGTTAGGTGTAACAAAACCCCCCAGCGCAATATTTTCCACACCTGGTGCAAGTTCTAAGCACTTGTTGACAATTTTTGTGAAGTTGGCAGCAATGTTCCACTGGAAGTCTTTCATCTTAACCGGTATGAGGTTCAATACCACTTCATGTCCTTTGGCCGACATTTTCCCGGCATTCATATAGACTTCGCCATACCCAGTAGATCCGGCAAGAGGAACAGCAAAAATCTGGTCCTTGGCTAGCTGATCGGAATAAGTATAATCAATGCCAACTCTTCCCTTGAAGAAGTTGAGTTCAAAACCAACCTCCCAGGAACGGGTATTTTGCGGTTTAAGATTTGGATCGTACAGAGTAGCGCTTGGCTTATATCCTGAAATTCCACCCAACGGATACTGAATTCCATCGGAAAGGAATCCACTTCCTGCGCCACCCAGCACATACACTTTGTCCCTATAATATCCGGCCTGTCCAACTTCGGCATAAGAAGCCCTTAATTTACCAAGCGAAAGAACTGGATTGTCTTTGAGGGGTTCCAGTTCAGTAAACACAAAACCCAATGAAACAGAAGGATAGAAGAAAGACCTGTTTCCTCTTGGCATGGTAGAAACAATGTCATTTCTTCCGGTAGCATTCAAAAAGATCATGCTCATGTAATCAATGGCCAGGTTGCCGTAAAAACCAACTGTCCTGTCCCAGTATTTTGATTCCGAAGCAGTTTGGGTTGTAGTATTGTCCATGTTGTTCCAGCCGGGAGTGGTGAAACCTGTACCGGTCATTGACCAGTAACGGGAACGGTTATTATTGATTTCATTACCGAGAATAAGGGTAAAGTTAAGCTGGTCAGCAAGCTGTTTGTTAATGGTAACATTCAGAAGTGAGTTGGTGGTACTGCGGTTCACTCCATAATTGCTAATTCTTCCTCCTGTAGGCGCTATGTATCCGAAAACCGGATTATTCGGAGTTGGATACTGCCCAGCAATCGGTAATGACTGACCTGTTGCAGTACTTCCCATCTGGTAGAGATCTTCATTATCGGTGGCATATGTGTCAACTCCAAGCTGGTATTTAACCGTCATCCAGCTGGTCGGAAGAAACTCTATATACGTATTGCCGAAGAAACGACGGGTATTTTCCAGAAAATGATTGTTTTCAACGGCCCAGCGAGGATTTTCTCCAACTGTTCCTCTTCGGTAGGAAATCTGACGGTATTTGCCATAAAAACCATCCTGATGATAAGGTGTTCCCATCAGGTCAAATGAAGGAGGCGCACCATACACTGTAAAGAGCCAGCTGTCATTGCCTGAAGGGAGCTTGGCAAGATGAACATCGCTATAATTAGCTGAAAACCCAGCTCTCCATTTTTCGCCAAAATTCATATTGGCACCAATCTTCCCGGTATAACGGTCCATGCCTGTATTTTTAATAATACCGGTTTGGTTGGTGGCTCCGAAACCAACAACAAAAGAACCGTTGGTCAGGTTCTGAGTAAGTGTCAGGTTATTATTCCAGGTGACACCATCTTCGCTATAAAAATTCTTGGGATTGTTATAAGCTTTTGGAGTAACCCATTGTCCTTTATACGGATCGAAAAATTCGCCCGAATGACCGGAATAATTGTTTCCTCCATAGGTAGGATCGTCGGCGAGTTGATCAATAGCAGGCCCCCAGGAATAGGAAAATGCAGGGTAGAACGTGTTGAATGATCCTCCATTCAAATCATAATATCCTTGTGCCCATTTTTGCTGAACTTCCGGTAGTCTGGAAACCCTATCAATGGTATAGGAAGATGAAAAATCAACCTGGGATTTTCCTTTGGCCATGTTTCTACCGCTCTTGGTAGTAATAACGATAACGCCATTTGAAGCCCTCAGACCATAAAGAGCTGCGGCAGCCTGTCCTTTCAATACGTTAATGGATTCAATATCGTTCGGATCGATATCAAGAGCACGACTTGAATAATAAGCTCCGGTTACATTCTGTCCATAGTCGGCATCACTGGCAATAGGCATACCATCAACAACGTAAAGGGGTGCATTGTTGCCGCTGAAAGAACGGGCACCACGAATAAATATCGTGGATGGTGAACCCGGCATACCAGAGGATTGTCTAACTTCCACTCCGGCAATTTTTCCCTGAATGGCTGTTTGTAGATTGGGGTTGCTTGCACGAACCACTTCATCTCCTTTTACTTCCTGAACGGTATATCCGAGAGATTTTTTGGTACGCGAAATTCCCAATGCTGTAACAACAACTTCATCAACACTTAACAGGGCTTGTTCCATTACCACATCAATGACTGTCCTTCCTTCAATAGGAATCTCAACAGTTTTCATTCCCACAAAACTGAACACCAGAGCGGTGGCGTTCTGTGGAACGGAAAGCCTGTACATGCCATCCACATCAGTAATGGTACCAAGGGTTGTTCCTTTTACCGATACCGAAACTCCGGGCAAGGCAGTACCGTCTTCGGCACTTGTCACCTTACCGCTAATCTGTACGTTCTGTGCCAACAGGATCTGCATACCTGCAAACACAAAACATACCAGCAGAATCACAAGTTTTTTCATAGATCACAGATTTAGGTTAGTAAAGAGTTTACTCTGTTTCAAAATTATAAATTTTCTCACATTTAACAATCCTTAACAAATATTTTTTTGCCATTTACCATATTTTATTTTCCGTTTCGCGCTCTGTTCCTCATGAATACCTAGGGTCTTTCCTCAACGGAAGCTTTGCCATCTTTTCTACCTCCAGCGAAGGATATCCGAATTCCTCCACCACCTTACCCTTTAGAAGATATATACCATCGCCGCGAAACGGGTACTTTTTCAGCGAAGGGGGAAAATGTACCGTATCAAAAAAATTACCCTGTACATCAAGAAAACAGCCGAAGTGCATCCATTCACCCTTTATGGTTTTAACATTTTTAATGGTAACCAGATTCCCGAGCATTCGCACTGTTTTTCCTGTGTAGCGGATCAGATCGTGTGCCATTACTTCGCCGCGAAATGAAGTCTCCAGCAGGTCGAAGTGCGTCATGCTCACGGGAAATCCGAGTAATTCCATTTCATCATATGCATCTTCCAGGGGATCCTGTTCAAGAGGAGGCAAGGAAAACGATCGCACCGGCGGGACAAACAGGGCTCGTTCCGAAGTCCTGGCCGGAGCGTCTCCCAACAGCATATGTGCTTCCCAGAGAAGTTCCTTTTTCGGTTTTCCGGTAAAGCGGAAAGCGTGAATACGGATCAGGATAACAAGCTGCTCAAGACCTATGCGAACCCGGCTGACAAAATCAGCCAGGCTGGCGTACTTCCCGTTCAGTCGCCGTTCCTCGATAATGCGCATAGCTGTCTCTGCTTCCAGATGCATTACATGGATCAAACCCAGATAAATATCCTTCCCCCGGATACTTGTTTTGTATTCCCCTTCATTCACACAGGGAAGAAGAATGCGGGCACCCCAGCGGCGGGCCTCATTAACATATACCCAGGTACGGTAAAAACCGCCAAAATTATTGATCACAGCTACCATGAACTCAAGCGGGAAATACGTTTTCAGATAAAGGCTCTGAAAACTTTCCACGGCATACGAAGCTGAATGAGCCTTGGAAAAGGAATAGCCGGCAAAGGATTCAATCTGCCTCCACACCTCTTTTGTTATTTCTTCGGGATAACCGAAAGTCCGGCAGTTGGAAAAGAATTTATCCACAATCCGCTTAAATTCTGATTTTGAGCGATATTTTCCGCTCATGGCACGACGCAGTACATCGGCATCGGCCAGGTCAAGGCCGGCAAAATGATGGCAGATTTTGATCACATCCTCCTGATAAACCATCACACCGTATGTTTCTTTCAGTTGTTGTTCCATTACCGGATGCAGGTAACTGAAACTGCCGGGATTATGAAACCGTTTGATGTATTCCTTCATCATGCCGCTTTTTGCTACCCCGGGGCGAATGATGGAACTGGCCGCCACCAGACTGATGTAACTGTTGCAGCGAAGTTTATGCAGCAGCCCCCGCATAGCCGGACTTTCTATGTAGAAACATCCTATAGCTTCACCGGAACGGAGCTGGCGAAGCACAGCAGAATCCTGTTTAAACCGTTTTACATCGTGCACATCAATGTTGATACCCTGGTTTTCCTTCACAATATCGGCACATTCCTTTATATGACCTATCCCCCGCTGACTCAGGATATCGATCTTTTCATACCGCAGATCTTCGGCTACATACATATCGAACTGGGTAGTAGGCAGCCCCTTAGGGGGCATATCGAGGGCCGTATAGCAGGTAACAGGTTCCTCTGATATCAGCACCCCACCGGCATGAATACTGCGCAGGTTGGGAAAATCCTGAATGCGGTTCCCTACCCTGAAAATCTGCTCCGTGACCTCATTGCGGCCGGAAGCAGAAGAAGGATTGTCCACCAGTTCATCAATTTCCTCCTTTGGCAGCCCGTAAACCTTGCCCAGTTCCCGCAGAATAGATCGTCCGTGAAAGGTAGATATGGTACCAATAAGAGCTGTATGCTCCCGGCCATACCTTTTAAATATATATTCCAGCACTTCGTCGCGGTCTTTCCACGAATAGTCGATATCGAAATCGGGCGGAGAGGTTCGGCGGGGATTGATAAACCGTTCAAAATACAGGTCGAGCTCAATAGGGTCAACATCCGTAATCCGGAGGCAGTAGGCTACAATGCTGTTGGCTCCGCTGCCCCGGCCCACATGATAAAATCCCCGGCTCATCGAGTACCGGATAATATCCCAGGTAATCAGAAAATAGGATGAAAACCCCAGCCTGTCAATTACCTCCAGTTCGTGTCTGACCCGCTTCAGAGCTTCTTTGTTCCCTGAACCGTACCGGTATTTCAGACCGTCCATGGCAAGTTTCTCCAGCAAAAGTTTGTCGTCATACCGGCTCGCCGTAAACACCTGTTTGTTTTTTACCGTTTCAAAATCAAACCGGATGGAACAGGAAGCCATTAGCTGCAGAGTATTCTCAACCAGATGGGGGAACAGGGCATACTTTCTCCGGATTTCATCCGGAGAAACCAGGTATTCATCCTCTCCGGCAATCTGCCGAACGGTAAGCTTCGACAGCAGGGTGTTCTGATCAATGGCCCTCAGATTTCTATGCAGAAAGAAGTCATCCGGGCCGGAGAGCGTAACAGGAAGCCTGGCTGCCAGACGCGAGACCACCTTTTTAGTTATTGGCCATACCAGCCGGGTTACTTCGGCAGGCATTACTCCGATATACTCATTTTCGCGCAGATCGTCATAAAAAGACGACAGGGGATAAACCACATACACATCATCCAGCAATGGCGGCCGTTCAGGAAAAGGTTCCCCGGAAGCATTGTGATGGCTCAGAAAATCGTTCAGTACACGATATCCATTGTTGTTGCGTGCTATACCGATATATAACAGTTGATGCAACTGGTTGCGGAACTCAATGCCGGCCACCGGGTGTATGCCATGATTGCCGCAGGCTCTGACAAAATCGACCATCCCTGTGGTATTGTTGATATCGGTAAGGGCAAGGCGGTCGATACCCAGCCGGGCCGCCTGTTCAACCAGGCTTTCTACCGGCATTGTACCGTACCGCAGGCTATACCATGAATGGCAGTTCATAAACATATTGTATCTCCCAGCATTTTTAACGAACCATCCAGTCAAGAATCCCGCTGTGCTCAGGCACAGATTTTTTCTTCAACAGAGGGCATCATGGCTCCGGCAGGCGGCACAAAAGAAGGCTCACCGGAAAGGCTTTCAGCTACCAGAAAAGGTTTGGGATTCTCGGTTACAAGAAATCCCTTGTATCCGCAGCGTTTCATTTCTCCGGCAGCCCAGTTGACAAGAGAATCATAACTGCATTCTGCCAGCGGGGCAGGAACTGTTCCCCGGAACCAGCCGCGGCCTTCGAGAGAGAAAAAGACATATACAGCATTCATTTTGATTAAATTTTAATCATTTTGATGATTATAATTTAATCATTTTTTATAATAAAAACAAAAAAAGATTGCTTGGATCAGGACTCCTGATTAATCGTGCAGAATCTGTCCCGAAAGCCTCAATCGTCTTTTTCTATGAGGCAATCTTAGATTTCGGATCCGGAATTATTGTGAAGGCTAAACTCCACATTGCGCATTGGAAATAGTATGATTTTCCCAAAGGGAGGATTTTGTTTCGCTTCTTCGGAGCCAAATCGGAAACTTTCTTTCATTACCAACGCACTACGCATTAGTTCGCTTGCGCTCCTGATGGGTAATCCGGCCTAAACTGATTCCAGCCATTTCCAGGCAGGAACAACCTTGATTTTTCTATTACCTACAGAAAATTCGTCTTCCTGATCCAAAGTAACAATAATTCCTTCCTTATGGTTGATAAAATCCATAGCCTCAAGCAGTCCGTTGATTTCGCGATCTTTATTATCGGGATTCAGATCAGAACACACCTGTAATACCAATACAGGAGCGTTTGATTGATGAACAATGAAATCGCATTCATATTTTTGCCGGAAATAACTGATAGTTCTTTCCTTACGGACCAGATGCAAAAAGATGCTGTTTTCAAACAGGCAACCCGTATCGTGAGAAAAACTCAATGAATTGGAACGGGCAAATGCTGTATCGATTGTATAAATCTTTCTGGGGCTGACCATTACACTGCGAACTGACCAGCTGAAACGGGGAACGGGAAAAAACAAATAACTATCTCCAAACCAATTGACATAATCAGATACTGAATTGGCTGAGCCAATACTAAAAATTTTTCTGATTCTGTTCAGGGAATATTCTTTTGCGACATTGGAAATAAGGAATAAAGCTATTTCAACCAAAGGTTTTACATTTCTTATTCCATAACGGACAGCTATGTCGCGATAAAGAATATCCTTAAACAGTTGCTGCAATATTTCAACGGACTCTGTTTCAAGATATTCAGGAAAGCCACCCTTTTCAAGGTATTGAATAAATGCCCCGACTGAGCTGTTTAATCCCTTTAGTAAAAGGTATTCCCGGTAGGAAAATGGAAACAATTCAGTGTTCAGGTACCTTCCTGTCAGGCGGGTTCCCAGTTCCCTGCTTAACAGAGAAGCATTCGACCCGGTAATGAACACCTTCATTTTCTGGTCATGAAGGCTTCTGATAAAAGTTTCCCACCCGGGAACATTTTGTATCTCATCAAAAAAGAGCGTTTTTGCTTCCGGCTCAGAAATCTGAAGAAGCTTCTGAAAATCATTTACCTGAAATCCGAATACCCGGGAATCTTCAAAATTGAAGTAAACAAATTTTTCATTCGTTTTATCGGCTATTTGTTTGAGAAGAGTGCTTTTACCACATCGGCGAACACCAGTAATTACTTCAATATGACTGCCAGTTCCAGGTGCACGACTTAATAGCCTCGGAATACCCAGATTCTTCTTCCGCAATTGTTCCTGCTGACTTTCGTAGGCATCACGTATTTGTGATAAAAGCAACATGAGATATGTTTTTTATTTTACAAAGATAAATATTTTTATATTAATAATATGAACTTTTTTATATTATTAAAATACAACTTTATATTCCACCAATACTCCCATGTACTGCTTAATGTTTGCCTTTTATGGGGATCTGAAGTATAGTTGGAGGGATGCTTAACCCACAATTATAAGATGTGTATTGTGCCCAGAAGGCCGATTTCACTTCGTTCCATCGGGTTGTACTGTCATACCGGCAGCTCTTTTTACGGAGTGACGCCCGAAGCGGTTTCGTAACCGGTCAACAGCCAGGTAAAGGCGGGTAATTTCCGGGCGGTCGTCGAACAGGTCGAGTTGCTGTACCCCGTTGATCAGATTGCTGAACCGGACCCCGACAAGCCGGATCAGCATACGGCGCTGGTAAAGCTTACTGAACAATTCCTTCACCACAGGGATCAGATGATGATCAAACACAGTATAGGGGATTTTCTGCTGGATTGTATGGGTATCGAAATTGGAATACCGTATTTTGACCGTTACGCAAGAAGCAAGTTTCTGCTGTTGCCGCAGTTCATAGCAGAGTTTCTCGGTCATACTCACCAGCAGGTTATTGATATATGCAATATCGGTAGTATCCTGGTCAAAAGTGTGTTCGGTACTGATTGATTTTCTTTCGCTCCAGGGCTCAACCGGCGTGGTATCAATACCGTTGGCCCTTTCCCAGATCACGATTCCGTTTTTCCCCAGCACCTTTGCGAGCATTTCGGGTGGAATACGGCTGAGGGTTCCGATGGTGGCAATACCCATGGAACGAAGTGTATGAAATGTTTTTTCGCCGATCATCGGCATTTTCTGGATAGGCAACGGGTTTAGAAAAGGTTGTACACGCGGTTTCGGCACTTCGAGCTCTCCGTTGGGTTTGGCCTCGCCGGTAGCTATTTTCGACACGGTTTTATTGAGCGATAATCCGAGGGAAATAGGGAGACCCGTTTCGCGGATAATACGCTGGCGGAGTTCATGTACCCACTTCATGCAGCCAAAGAAGCGGTCCATGCCGGTGAGGTCAAGGTAATGCTCATCGATCGAGGCTTTTTCATATACGGGAGCCGATTCGGCAATAATATCAGTTACCATGTCGGAATAGCGGCTGTAAAGTTCCATGTCGCCCCGAATAAATACAGCATCGGGGCAAAGCGCCCGGGCCATTTTCATAGGCATGGCCGACCTCACACCGTACCGTCGGGCTTCATAACTGCAGCTGGCAACAACACTGCGGCCCGATGTTCCGCCAATAATGACCGGTTTTCCGGCAAGCCGGCTGTTCTGAAGCCGTTCCACCGACACAAAGAAGGTATCCAGATCCATATGAACAATACTCCGGTCCATAAGAAAGTCTGATATCTGATTTTCTCTTATTTGCAAAATTTTTGATTATTTTTTAATCATTTTTATGCTTATAATTTAATCTTTTTTTTATATTTGTTCCACATGTTTTTCTCTATGTTTTTTTCTTCCAACATTCGCCTTCTCCGTAAACGGAGAAACCGTACCCAGGACGACGTGGCTACCGCTCTGGGTATGAAGCGTTCTACCCTCAGCGGGTACGAGAACGGAATTGCCGAACCGGGGCTCGAAGCACTCCTTGCTTTTTCACGTTATTTCCGGGTTGCTATTGACACGCTTGTGGCTGTTGACCTTTCTGCTCTTTCTGAAAGCCAGCTTTCGGAGCTGGAACGCGGGTTTGATGTTTACATCAAAGGATCCAATCTGCGGGTACTGGCTACAACTGTTGACAGCCGCAATAATGAGAACATTGAAATGGTACCGGAAAAAGCAAAAGCAGGTTATACTACAGGGTATTCCGATCCGGAATTTATCAGCGAATTGCCGGTTTTTCAGTTTCCTCTCCTTTCGAAGAACAAAAAATACCGAACGTTTCAGATTAGCGGAGATTCTATGCTTCCCATTCCTGAAGGAGCATGGGTAACAGGCGAATATGTGCAGGACTGGAGCCTGATTTCTTCCGGAACAGCCTGTATTGTATTTACCAGTGATGGAGGTATTGTATTCAAAATCATCGAAAACCTTCTTGCACAGGATCAGAAAATCAGACTGCATTCGCTGAATCCCATGTACGATCCTTATGATGTTCCGGTTGATGAAATCAGAGAAATATGGAAGTTTGTGCACTACATAAGTTCCGAGATTCCTGAGCCCGTACTTCCGCACCAGCATCTGGTAAAAACGGTTGTTTCCCTGAAGCAGGAATTGTCTCAGATTAAAGAACAGCTATCAAAACCCAAAAACGGGGTATAAGCCAATTTCACCAATATATCCGTTTCTGTATCCCCGGGAAATTGGATTTGTTTTTATTGTCTATTGTGCCATTGTCCTTAATCCCCTACGGGGAATTAACTGTATTCTTCTCATTCAATCTATTGATCTTCATCCCCTAACGGGGAAATTGGAAATCAACAAAATTTCCTATTTCCCATTTCCTATTTCCAGTACGAAAGCACAATATGAAAACAAAAATCTCATTTAATGGGAAATGGGAAATCTGAAATTGGAAACAAAGATGCCGGAGGCATCTAATTCCAATGTCCATGGTAACATCACTAGTTAAAGTCCCTCTACCTCCACAAAAACGTGAGCAAAGAAACCGGAGGTTTCTAAGCCCAATGTCCATGGTTACATCCATGGTAAAGCGGAACCCGCCCCTCCCTAACGCCGGAGGCGTTGAAGAAATTGGCTAACCAAGAAATGAGGCGTGGATGTTTGATAATAACTACTGAAGGCCACAGAAGCTTTGCAATTACAGTTGTCATTGTTCTCAAAGTTCTCATTGTTGTCATTGTTTTCATTGTTGTCATTATTAGCAACAGCCTGACAACCAGGACAATTTTGACAACGCACACAACAACCTGACAACCCGACAATAACGACAACTCTGATAACCTGACTACCACGACAACCATGATAACTCGACAACTATGAGAACCAGGTATAATTGACCTTCATCCCCAGCAGGGAAATAGTCTGGGAACGGGGTTTAACGGATTTTTTGTTCAATCCAGCGGCGGGCATTAACAAAGGCTTCAATCCATGGTGTTACCTCATCACTTTTCCGGTTTCGTGGATACCATGCCCAGTTCCATGGATATATAGAACGCTCAAGATGGGGCATCATAGCCAGGTGTCTGCCGTCTTCTGAACAAATGCCGGCAGTATCGTAATCTGACCCGTTCGGATTGCCTGGATATTCGTGATAACTGTATTTCATGGCAATACGGTATCTGCTCTCCTCATAGGGAAGACTGAAACGACCTTCACCGTGTGCCACCCATATTCCCAGCCTTGTTCCTGCCAGTGTTTTCAGCATAACCGAATTGTTCTCGGGAATATCAACATTCAGAAAAACCGATTCAAATTTATGCGAGGTGTTATGCAGCATCCGGGGTTTCTTTTCATGACCGGGATGCAACAATCCCAGTTCCATCATGAGCTGGCATCCGTTGCAGACACCAAGGCTCAAGGTGTCTTCGCGCCGGTAAAACTTTTCAAGCGCCTCACGGGCCCTGTCGTTGTACCTGAAAACACCTGCCCATCCCTTGGCTGAACCCAGAACATCGGAGTTGGAAAAACCACCCACAAAAACAATCATATTTAGATCTTCCAGCGTTTCCCGTCCGCTCATCAGATCGGTCATATGCACATCCTTCACATCCATACCGGCCAGATACATAGCCCATGCCATTTCCCTGTCGCCGTTTACTCCCTTTTCGCGTATTATTGCCGCCTTAATTCCGGTTGCATTCCGCCTGGTTCGATCCAGTCCGTAATCAGCAAGCCGACCCGTAAACCGTTCCGGAAAGATGTAATTAAGCTCTATCTTTTTATACGATTCAAATCTTTCTCTGGCCAGTTCATTTCCGCTTTGCTTCCGGTCAAGAAGATAGGAAGTTTTAAACCAGATATCACGGAGTGTATCAGGATCAAAATGTTCTTTTTTTCCGTTGAGTGAAACCGTGAGCTTCCGCTGGTCTGAAGGCTTGCCAATCCGGTGGTACGTAATATTTTTATTTTTTAGTATTTGTTCTGCCTTTCCGTCATTTTTCACCTGAATCACCACGGCAGGATTTTCAGCAAACAGTACCTTAATCCAATCTTTCTCTCCCAGAGAATCCAGTTCAGCGTCCATACCAATGTGATTATCGGCAAAAAGCATTTCCAGAAGGGTGGTGATCAGGCCTCCGGCCGATACGTCGTGTCCTGCCAGAACCAGTTTCTGCTCAATAAGTTCCTGGATGGCGTTAAATGCCGCTGCAAAGTAGCAGGCGTCTTCAACCGTTGGTACTTCCATGCCCACACGGTTCTGTATCTGGGCAAAGCTGCTTCCGCCCAGTTTGAACGGACAAGATGACAGGCCTATATATAAAAGAACCGTATCATTTTCTACCTCCAGCACAGGTGAGACAGCCTTGCGGAAATCCGTCACTTCGCCCGCTGCTGAAACAATAACTGTTCCCGGTGCCAGAACCAATTTGCCATCAGGGTATTTCTGTGTCATGGAAAGAGAATCTTTCCCGGTAGGAATGTTGATTCCCAGCGCCAGGGCAAAATCGCTCGCAGCTTTAACGGCTGTATAAAGCCTGGCGTCTTCCCCTTTATTTTTTGAGGGCCACATCCAGTTGGCACTGAGTGAAACGCCTTTAAGTTTATCCTGAATAGGTGCCCAGACAATATTTGTAAGCGCTTCAGCTATCGATAGAACTGACCCTGCTACCGGATCGGCAAGTCCGGCTATCGGAGCAAAACCTATGGCTGTAGCTATGCCTCTGTACCCTGTATAATCAAGAGCAGTAATTCCCATGTTATTTAAGGGAAGCTGGATTCTTCCGGCCGTTTGTTGCATCGCGATCCGTCCGGTAACCGAGCGGTCAACTTTGTTCGTGAGCCAGTCCTTGCATGCTACCGATTCAAGCTGAAGTACCTGTTCGACATAAGTATGCAAATGTTCCAAAGTATAATTCACTTCAGTAAAACTGGCAGGACGGGTTTCGTCATTGATGACGGTTCTTGGAGGTTTGCCGAATAAATAAACCAGAGGAAGATTAATAGGCTTCTGACCAGTCGTTTTGCGGGCAAAAACCAGACAATGATCATCGGTTACCTCCCCGATCTGATACATAGGAGCACGTTCCCTTTCGGCAATTTTTTCCAGTTCAGGAACATCTTCTTCATGCAGAACCAGTCCCATCCTCTCCTGGGATTCATTCCCTATAATTTCCTTTTCCGACAGTGTAGGATCTCCAACCGGAAGTTTGTCCATGTCGATGATGCCTCCGTTTTGTTCCACCAGTTCCGACAGACAGTTAAGATGACCTCCAGCGCCGTGATCATGGATGGAAACAATGGGATTTTTGTCTGACTCTGATAGCGCTCTGATAGCATTATAAACGCGTTTCTGCATTTCAGGGTTCGACCTTTGCACGGCGTTGAGTTCAATGCTGTTATGGTATTCTCCCGTAGCCACCGATGAAACGGCTCCGCCGCCCATACCTATCCGGTAATTATCCCCTCCCAGCAGAATGATTTTATCACCTTTTACAGGAACATCCTTAATTGAATCAGCTGCACGGGCAAAGCCCACTCCACCTGCCAGCATGATAACCTTATCGTAACCATATAAGCGGCCGTTCTCGTCGTGTTCAAAAGTGAGAACAGCTCCGCAGATAAGAGGTTGTCCGAACTTATTTCCGAAATCTGATGCTCCGTTTGAGGCTCTAATAAGAATATCTTCGGGAGTATGATACAGCCATTTTCGTGGAGTTATATTCTTTTCCCAGCTTCTTCCACCATCAGGACGAGGATAAGAAGTAACATATACAGCCGTACCGGCCAGAGGGAAACCGCCTTTCCCTCCTCCCATACGGTCGCGGATCTCTCCGCCAGATCCTGTGGCTGCTCCGTTGAAAGGTTCAACGGTAGTTGGAAAGTTGTGCGTTTCAGCCTTTAAGGAGATGACGCATTCCGTATCGCGCAAGGAAAAATAATCGGGCCTGTCTTGCTTCACAGGTGCAAACAGACTGATGACCGGTCCTTTTAGAAAAGCACAGTTATCGCTGTACGCCGACACTACCCGGTTCGGATGCATCTTTGTGGTCAGCTTTATGAGCTGAAACAGGGTGTTATCCTTCTGAATTCCGTCGATAATAAATATTCCGTTGAAAATTTTATGCCGGCAATGTTCGGAGTTCACCTGGGAGAAACCAAAAATTTCGCTGTCGGTTAATCTGCGTCCAAGCGTTTTGCTCACTTCCTGCAGGTAGTCAATTTCTTCAGGACTTAGTGCAAGTCCTTCCTTCTCGTTATAGGCAGCAATATCATCAATTTCAAGAATAGGTTCGGGTTTGCGGCCAATGGTATAAAGGTCCTGATCCAGTTCGGGAAACACATTCTGAAGCATCGAGTCAAAAGATGGATTTGTTTCCTGTGTGGGCATAAATTCTTCTATCCGCACAATTCCTTCAATACCTATATTGCGGGTTATTTCAACAGCATTGGTACTCCATGGAGTGATCATTTCGCGTCTCGGACCAATGAAGGGACCCTTTACAGAAGCTTGTTCAATATATTCTGCCCCGCCAAAGAGCCATTTCAACTTGTTCAGATCCGCTGCCGGTAATGCCCGGTTTGCCTGAACGGCAATTATCTTATCTTCAGATGTTTGAAAGAATAGAACCATATGTATCGATTAATGCTTCAAAAGTACTAATTTTTAACAGCCTCCCTCATTAAAAGTTTAATGAAAGGATAGTTCCTGAAGTCACGGAGCACAGAACGTGAATCGGATAGGCAAAACATATAGCTTCGCACTAACAAATTTTCAGTATTCAATTACTTTCTCCACCCTCTTCCTTCTGAGATAGGAGCGAATAATCCATTGTATATCGTGATTATCATGATAAGCTTTAATGCAATCATGTAAACTGTCCATACCGTCGATACAATCAGCTGCAATAAATCCAAAACCTGCGTAACGGCCATTTTCGATTTTAATCACTGCTTTTTCTTCCGGGTGCCTTCCTCTGTCGATAATAAACATGTTATGGTGCTGGTACTGTAACTGCCGTATGACAAGCTCTGCCCTGCGATTGTAGTTTTCCGGAGATTCGAGACCAAGACAGGCCCCCCTGCATTCACGGATTTCGTAATGAAAGCATGCACCGGGACTATCATAAACACCGCACAGCTTCTGACAAAGAGTATATCGGTCAATCCATGTATTTAACACCTCTGTTGCTTCGGCCTTTGATGAAAAGGTATCAAGCGGCAAAGCATTTACCTCGTTGATTCTTTCAATAGAAAAGCAGATGTACCCATCTTCATTAAGGTAATGAAAAATACCATACATGGAAAGAGCCCGTCGCTGCTTTCTATTGTATAACGGTTTGTGTCTTTTAATCTCATCCGATTCGAGCAGAAGAGCTACCAGTTCACTTCCTGTCAGTTCCCAGGAAACTGATACTATCTCTCCGCGCATCTTCAGTTTTCCGGCTTGCCCGGTCCCTGTGAAATGCTGTAATACGCGCTGCCGGATATTCCGGCTTTTTCCAATGTAAATTACTTCTCCCCTCTCATTGAAAAAATAGTATACCCCGGCTTCTTCGGGCAGATTTCTAAAAATATTCCGGTCGAACGAAGGATGCAATCCCCTCATGCTGACCTCGGTCAGTTCTTTGATCAGGTCCTCATTGCAACCACGTGAAAGAAGGAGCTTGAGCAGCATAACGGTTGCCAGGGCATCGCCTGCAGCTCGATGCCGGTCGTTTATCTGTATTCCTGTTTCCCTGCAGATTTCGCCCAGGCTGTATGATCTGAGGCCAGGCAGAAGCTTTCTGCTTAGTTTGACTGTACAGAGCTTTTCTCTTTCATATTTATATCCGAGCCGAAGAAATTCATGCCTGATAAACTGATAGTCAAAGGCAACATTATGAGCAACAAAAATGCAGCCTTCTGTCATTTCCACAATACGGCGGGCAATTTCGTAAAATCTGGGTGCATCGGCTACCATCTCGTTCGTGATACCGGTCAATCGGGTTATGTGGTATGGTATCGTCTTTTCGGGATTGATGAGGGTGGAAAATTCATCGATAATATTCTGCCCGTCAAAAATGTAGACAGCTACTTCAGTTATGCGTTCATGAGCAGGGCTTCCGCCGGTGGTTTCGACATCAATTACCGCATACATGCGGCAAAGGTAGAATAATTTTGCACAGCTTTCAAATCCACCCCGGGGTAACTCAAAACTGCGTATTACAAAATCTCCTTTAGGGATTTTACACATCAGCCGGTTGACAAACAGCGTCAGCCGGCTGATGTACTGTCAGTTAGAAACCCAGGACTCCAGTAATGATATCCAATATTTTATTTCCGGGAATCAGATTTCTTCCGTTTCAACAATCTTTGCCAACAGATCGGCATACGGTATCAACAGATATTTTTTGCCCTCAAATTCTGTTTCCGTGCCCGAATATTTTTTGAAAAGAACGGTATCACCAACTTTTATTTCGGCATTATCAATATTGCTCATGGACACTACTTTAGCCCACATGGGTTTTT
>CAZJQN010000057.1:0-21650 GCA_964548125.1 uncultured Bacteroidales bacterium
TTGTTGCAATTTCTTTCTGGCACATTTTTTGCTGAACTTCAGGATGATAAATTATTTTTATATGAAAAGGTTACTGATTATTCTGGGGATTATTCTGCTGGCAGGATTTAATACAATTCCTGTGCTGGCTGGTTTTGATGCGGATACGTTGAAGACAAAGTCGAAGAAGGAAATTCGGGCTGCGGAGCGGGAAAAAGAATACCGGTCAGTGCATCGTTTGGTCAACAGTCGGCGGTTTGTGCTGGAAGCCGATTATATATATAACCAGTACGGAGACAGGATTCCGGTTACACCTACCATCAATTTTATTATGCTGGATTCAGCACAGATTGTTATGCAGTATGGAAGTGGTACCGGAGTTGGTGCCAATGGGGTAGGAGGAGCAACTGCTGCAGGTAAGGTTACGCGCTGGGAATTGCATGCCAACGATAAAAAACAGACGATTGACGTTCGCATATCAGCACATACTCCCATTGGAAGCTATGACATTTATCTTTATACTGATGGATCAGGACGTGCTACTGCCCGTGTTACAGGTTTGCGCCCCGGACAGCTCAATTATGACGGAAAGCTTGTGCCGCTAAAATTATCGAAAGTATATAAAGGACAACATTTGTAAGAGGATCGGAGGCTTCAGTGTTTTTGTACACTACAAGTAGTACAGGAGCTACAACCCGTTATTTCCAGACAAAAGTGGCTATAGCATTTCCCGGGAGACTGTAGGGGAAATTCCCTACGGGTGATTTAACGAAAATTTTTGTAGATGTCGAAGCAGTATTTATGACAATTAGCACAAGAGACTGATCATTGTTTTTAAATGCAATCCAGTCCAGATTTCCTGAGGGAGTACCGGAATTAATTCTTAACGCTCCAGGCCTAACAAATTTGCAGAAATGGCCTAAAGCGTAATATTCTTCGTTTTTAAGAATTTTATGATTATCAATCGTAACTACCCCTCTGCAATCCTGGCAACCACCGTTTTTTGGTCCGTCATTTTCATCCAGTACAAGATTCCACAGTAAGGCATTTTTAGACCAATATCGAACAGTGCCCATAAAGATATTGGTAGTAAACCATTTCAAATTATCCCAGAAAACAGGAGCCCAGCGGCCTCCACTTATTTCAGTAAAGTACAGGTTTTTAGCGGGGAACATATCATGTACAGTTTTCATGGCTGATACATTCCCAGCGTAAGCATGAAATGCTGTTCCCTGGATAAAATTCCGGGCAGTTTCATCTGCAAGAATATTGAGTGAATATTGTGTATTGTCCCAGTTATGATCATAAATCCAGATACCTGTTGAAGAATTGTATTTAACCATTTCAGGACCCAGGAAATCACGAATTAACCGTAACTGATCTTCCCATTTCATATACATTGTAGGATAACCCGACGTCTGGTAAAGGGGTTCATTTTGAGGTGTAATAGCCGATATTCGGATCCCTTCGTCAGCCATATGTTCAATAAATTTGACCAGGTAACTGGCATAATCGCTGAAAAATTCCTCCTTCAAACTACCTCCGTTCATAGTTCCGGAGGTTTTCATCCAGGCTGGCGCACTCCACGGGCTAGCAATAATCTGGATATCAGGGGCAACAGCTAATATTTCTTTCAGTGCCGGAATCAGATCACGTTGATCTGTTTCGGGAACTGCGAAATTTTCAAGACCTGGTTGATCACACCAGGTATAATTTGAAAGAGAAAAATCTGAGGATCCGATAGTTATCCGTAAGCTGCTGATTCCAATACCTTTGGAAGGATCAAATAGTTCATAAATTAAAGAATTTCTCTCAGAAGGAGTAAGCTCCTGCATCATAATATAGGCCGACGACCCTGTAAGAGCGGCACCGAACCCATCAATTGACTGGTATTCTTCATCGGGGTTAATCTGTATGGTGACATCACCACTTCCGGCTTTAAATTCTATTGGCGGCTGCCTGGTTAACAAAGCCAATTTATTTCCCATTGTCACCCATACGTTCACATCTCCTTGCAGGGAATCTGTATGCTCAGTTTCGTTGTTTGGTTCAGGATGGCATCCTGTAACAGACAGGAAAGCAAACAGTATGACAATTGGAATAATGAATAAAAAAGCTGAAACAGTATTTTTTTTCATCTTAATACTTTTATATTTTTTTACTGTTGTGAATTTCCAGATGAGAAAAAAGGGTGGAAGGTTACCCCTACACCCTTTTATCAAACCCTGTACATAAAAATTTTAGAATAACTTAGTCAATTTTCTGAGCCATGAACCGGTACGAACCTTCATTATCCAGTTCGATGATCAGATGATACACACCAGGTTCACCTGTCTGCACATAATTGCCATCAGAGTTGGTTACGAAACCGGGGGAGATGTAGTCAAAACCGGTATCGAGTCTAAATTCGCCACCTCCCCAGCCTTTTTCTTTAAAGAACTTAAAGTTGCCATCGGATAAATAAAGAGTAATTTCAAATGTTTTTTCTCCCGTTCTTTTACAGAAAAAGTATTGATAGGGATTATCCCATCCCCAGCCGGAGGTTGTCTGGGCGGCTCCCGTAGGTTTTCCCATGCCGGTACCAGTTACCCAGAGTGCCTCAGGGAAAGATGCATTTTCCAGTTCGACGAGTATAAAGTTTTTCAGCGGGTCATAGGCGATAGCATAAGTTCCTGATTCGGCGGTAAACAGTACATCCTGTCCTGACAGTGTAAAAAAGTCAGGATCCAGAGCGCCAATTGGATTGTTTATTCCTTCAAAAGATAAAATTTGGTTTTTCGACAACGAAATTGATCCGTGGAACAATCCATCACTTCCCGGTAACAACGTAACGCCGGCTATTTTGACAGAAGGAAGTTGTTCTCCAATGAAGAAAAGCCTGAAATTGAAAGCATCAAAAGCGACTCTGTACGGGATAATTGTAGGATCATTCAGTGAAATGAAAGGGCTGAATTCGTCGCCCAGGACTATTTCCTCCTCACCCTTGACCCAGGTAAAACCACTGTAATCGGTATGTGAAAGCACCTTGGCAAGCAGAGAAGTTGAAAATGATGCTGAGTCAGTAACGTAAACATAAGGCATAGATGGATCAGGACTCATCAGCAGAGTTGTGCCATCAGCAAAACGCAGATATAGTTCATTAAAATCGGGCCTGACGACATTGACTTCCTGTTCCTCTGAAGAGGTTCCCCCCTGAACGTTGGTAAGAGTAAACCTGAACCTGACGGGTCCGTCATTGACGCCTTTTATTAAGGGGATGTACATTTTACCGTTCCATGTGACGGTAGTTCCTTTGGTACGAAAAACGGAAGAGCTTACTATCTCACTGTTTATTTCAATACTTACTTCAAGTGTGGAAAGCTGAATTTTGTCGGAGAGGCTGGCGGAAATAGTCACTGAGTCGCCATACTGTAATCCTGTAGAAGGATTAAAACTAATATTCTCGATAACCGGAACTGTTGTAGGAATGATTTCACTATAGTCAAAGTCCCGGCATCCTGTGATTGCATTCACCAGAAGCATTACAGAGATGAGGAATTTATTTCGATTTTTCATAGTTCTCATCGTTTTTTAAAAGATTAAATATTGGTTTGAGATAGCAATGAATCAATAACCCGGATTCTGAATCAGCTTAGGATTCTTGTCAAGTTCTGATTGTGGTATAGGCCATAAGAGTTTGTATTCTGAGACCTGATATCCGAGGGAGCGGTTTTTTCCGTCGCGCTGATTATTCATAACGGTAATAGCACGTCCGGTTCTTACAAGATCGAACCATCGGTGTCCTTCAAAAGCGAGTTCAAGACGACGTTCCTTTTCCACAATAAGTCTGGCATCATTGGCAGAAGCAGCACTTTTTGAAGGTAGTCCAGCACGTGCCCGTACCTGGTTTACAAGTGCCATTGCTCCTGAAATATCTCCGGTTTTGATCATTGCTTCCGCTTTGAGGAGAAGAATATCGGCAAGACGTATCAGAATGAAATTCTGTGCACCTGAGAAATCACGGTATTTATTTACAAACGGATAGTTGTCGGTTGTCCAGTACTTGTCAGTCCATTTACCAGTAACATCAGCGAAAGTGATACTCGAATTCTTTCTTATCAGATCGCCTTCCTCATCAAATGCTTTAACGAGATCGTTGGAGGGAACGCAGAACTTTTTCCAGTCTGTTCCGGCAAACATAAATACACCCCAATTTCCCCCTGTACCCCAGTCATAGCAATTGATTTCAAAAATTGATTCGGAAGAATTTTCCACTGAATTATCCCATAGTTTATCGTATTCGGGCAATAGGCTATATCCGCCAGCTATCACTGCGTCGCAGAAGGTTTTTACCTTTTCGTAATCATGAAGAGCGGCATATACTTTGGCCATCAGGGCGTTGACAGCCCCTTTCGTTGCATATCCTTTATCGGGGACTGATTCACGCACCTTGGGCAGGGCAACTTCAAGATCGGAAATGATTTGTTGGTATACCTCGGCTGAGGTTTTGGGTTCCGGATAGAGAATGGGATATACTTCAGGAAGATTTTCGGAATTGATTCCGGAGACGTCTTTTAGTATTACCGGAACGGTACCCCATAACCTGACAATATCAAAATATGCCCAGGCTCTAATAAAGGATGCCTCTCCAAGTATCTGGTCTTTTCTTTCCTGTGATAAGCCCGTGGTGTTGGCGACATTTTCGATTACCGTGTTGCATTTTGCAACCATTCCGTAGAGGTAGCCCCAATCACGATTTACAAGCTGATTTGTTGCAATAATCCGGAACTCGTCCACCTCGAACATATTTGGATTATCGGCGCCGGCATAGGCATTATCTGACTGGGCATCGCCGATAATAAAATAATCAAGCATGAAATATTCGTTCTTGAAATCCGCATATGCTCCTTTCAGAAGGCTTTCCATTTCATCAGCTGAAAAAGTCTTGGTGTCGGAAGTATCCTTTTCAGTGACGCCTAGGCTTTCGTTTGAATAATTGGAAAGCGGTTCACGGTCGAGAAATTCTTCACAGGAATAAAATCCTGTAACGATAAGCAAAGATAGAATGCTGAAAATATAGAGTTTGTTTTTCATGGCTAAGGGAATTAAAATTCTACGTTAAGTCCAAAGATGAAGGTCCTGGCATGTGGGTATGTTCCGTAATCAATTCCTAGTTCCACGCCACTAGTTCCATAGGCATTTACTTCAGGGTCGAAACCAGTGTATTTAGTCAGAGTTAAAAGATTCTGAGCGGTTGCAAAAAGGGTAAGACCAGAGAGTTTCAGCCTTTGAACCAGGGATGATTGGAATGCGTATGCTAGTGTAATGTCTTTAACCCGCAAGTATGATCCATTCTCAATAAACCGTGTGGAATTATGAACATTGGCCATGTCGGTTGTTGCTTTGGGTACCTCAGTAATCTGGCCGGGATATTTCCAACGCAGCAGAACGCGCGTACTTTGATTTTTATGGTCATACATACCTTCAGTATCAATCCGCGAGGCGTTGAATACCTGATTGCCCTGTACTCCCTGAAGGAAAATATTAAGCCTGAATCCTTTCCAGCTAAAAGTATTGGTCATGCCGTAAATGAAATCGGGTTGAGCGTATCCTATTATTGTACGGTCGTTTGGTGTGATGTTTCCGCTGTTATCAAGGTCTTTGTACTTAACCATGCCGGTTTCCGGATCAACTCCCTGAGCCACATAACCAAAGAAAGCTCCCAGGGGCAAACCCGGCTGAAGTCTGATGGCATTTTCTCCATTTGAATAAATAGATGCGAAATCATATACTTTATTCAGTCCTAGCTCTGTAACCTTATTTTTATTGATTGATATGTTGAGATCGGTGGACCAGGCAAAATTCCCTGTAAAATTCTTAGTTGAGAGGCTGAATTCCATACCTTTATTCTCCATTTTCCCGTCGTTTCTAGTTATGAAATCAGCATATCCAATTCGGGGAACCCTTACATTAAGCAGGAGATCTTTGGTTTTTTTTATGTATGCTTCAGCGGTAAAGCTCACTCTGGAGTCAAACATTGTAAGGTCAATACCTATATTTGTCTGAGTGGTCGTTTCCCAGCGCAGGTCTTTATTTTCGAAGGTAGATCTTTGCAATGCAGGACCGGATAGCGGATCAGTAAGTGGTTGACGTACTGCTGTGAATAGGCCGTACGAGGCATAATCGGCTATCCCTTCCTGGTTTCCGTTCTGACCCCATCCGGCACGTATTTTCAGATCATTAACAGCTGAAATATCCTTTAAAAAAGGTTCTTCAGATAATCTCCAGCCTGCTGAGAAAGAGGGGAAAAACCCCCAGCGGTGCTCTTTAGCTAGTTTTGAGGAACCATCATATCTGAAATTGGCAGTAAACAGGTATTTGCTTTGAAAATTGTAAGCCAGGCGGCCCAGATAGGATAATATAGCCCATTCTGATCGAAGGCTGTAAGCATTTTCAATTTGGTTAGCTACGTTAAGAGTCTTTACTGACGTATTTTTCGGAAAATCCTTTGCAGTGATTGAACTCATTTCCCAGCGGTTTTCCTGCATAGTAGTACCTATAAGGGCGGTGAGATTGTGGTCGTTCCATGAATTGCTAAACTCAATTGTATTTTCAAGAAGCCAGTTCAGTGTAGTATTATTGTCAAGGCTTGCGCGGCCGTTTTCCTGCCTCCCATAAGAAGTTTTTACAGGGTCGATATACTGGCTCCATTGCCAGGCTCTATAATCAGTTCCAAGATTGATACGATAAACCAGGCTTTTGATTAAGGTAATGTCGCCTTGAATATTACCAATAAACCGATTAGCTTTTTCCCTGCCGGCTCTTGACATATAGGCTACCGGATTCTCCCAGGAAGGCTGGAATGGATTTGGATCAAACTGATTTTCCAGTCCCGGATTTGGATTCCAAACATGAAGGAATGGAGGTGTATTGATTGCGCTGAGAATAATTCCTCCCCGGGCCACACTCATATTATCTTCTGCATCATGGCGATTACTATTAGCAAAGGAAAGGTTTGTTTTCAGCTTCAGCCATTCTTTCACCTGGTTGTCAACATTAAGGCGAAGTGAATATTGACCGTAACTGGCTGGCCTAACTATTCCTTTTTCCTGAAGAGAGCCTCCTGAAAGATAATATCGATTTTTCTGATTTCCGCCAGCCACAGAAATCTGATAATTTCTGAAGCTTCCGGTTTTAAATGTTTCATCAATCCAGTTGGTGTAATTAGTATAAGAATCTGGTACGGTCCCTTCTCCATAGATTTCATTCATAAGGTCACGATACTGCTCAGTATTTAGAGCATCGATCATATAATCAATGTTTGATACTCCGAAGTTGGAATACAACGAAACCTTTGTCTGATCTGATTTTCCACGCTTTGTACTGATCAGTACTACCCCGTTGGCAGCCCTGGCACCGTATATGGCTGCCGAGGAAGCATCTTTCAGAATTTGAATGGATTCGATGTCATTTGGATTTATCATCTGGATATCGGTAGTTGGAATGCCATCTACGACATACAGAGGTTCGTTTCCGGCCTGGATTGAGGTTGATCCTCTTACACGTATAGAGAGGCCGCTGCCCGGTTTGCCGGAAGGCTGAATTACCTGTACTCCTGCTGCTTTCCCCTGTATCGCCTGTGTTGCCATAACAATTGGCCTTTCAGCAATATCGGCGGTTGAAACCGAAACTACCGATGTGGTAATATCGCGACGCCTCTGGCTCCCGTATCCCACCACTATGACTTCATCGAGAGCCTGTACTTCTTCTTCCATAACCACATCAATATTATTTCTGCCCATAACAGGAATCTCCAGGCTACGATATCCGATAAAGGAAAAAACCAGAACGGACCCTGCAGAAGGAACTGTTAATGTGTATTTTCCATCAATATCAGTAATTGTTCCGGTCTGACTGCCTTTAATAACCACATTTACTCCAATTAATGGATCACCATTCTGGTCAGTTACAGATCCGGACAGGGGAAACTGCTTGAGTGTATCCTGAAGATTTTTTTCAGGAACGTACAAGATAATATGCCTGTCGGCTATGGTATAAGTAACGTCTTGACCTTTCAGAACCTCTGACAGAACCTCAGAAATGAGAACCTTATCGGCGTGTATGGTTATCTGACGGTTCAGATCAAGATCCTTGTTTCGGTAGAAGAACGAAAATTCCGAATTTTGCTCAATAGTTTCCAAAACCTTAATTAAAGGGACATTTTCAACATTTAATGAGAGCTTTGCTGTCTGGGAATAGGTACCGGCAAAGGTCTGTACCACAAAAATCCCAGTAATAACAAACGATAATTTCATAATCCGAAGGATTTTTTTTCCGGGATAGGCAGGCAGTACCCTGCCCCATTCATTTTTTTTCATAATTTTACACAGGTTAGGTTAATAACATTAAATTCCGGAGCCATACCGGTAGTTGTTAATCTTGCTTCGTGACCGGGAGATGCTTCCTCATTTCCCGGTTTTTTCTGATTAAAGAATTATGTTTTTTCCATAGCATTTGGTTTTTTGTTAGTATAAGGGTTTTAATGATATATTTCTATTGTCTTATTCATAATCTTATAATGAAATGGGGTACTGATGCGTATTACGTTTAATACTTCTTCAACAGGTTCAGTACGGTTGAATTTCCCGGTAAATACTTCTCTTTTAAGGTCTTCGTTTCTGAAAATGATTCTGACATGATGCACCCGCTCAAGGGAAGCTGCAATTTCATCGAACCGCATAGCACGAAAGAAAAGAATACCTTCCTTCCATGCTTCGAATGGTTCGGTGTCAACAGGAGTAATTAGGTAAGTATTATTCTCCCTGTTGAAGGTGCCCTGTTCTCCTGGCTTAAGAAAAACGGGTTCTTTGTCTTTTGTCACTATTGATACTGACCCGCTCAGGAGGGTGATTTTGGTTTCGGCATCATCTGGAAATGCTACTACACTGAAACGTGTTCCATGTACTTTTATGTCTATACTACCGGTATGAACAATAAATGGTCTTCTGCCTGGCTTAATGTCAAAAAAAGCCTGGCCGGTGAGAAATACCTCTCTTTTCCCAGATCTGAATTTTTGGGGATAAATTATCTGAGAGCCCGATTCAAGCCAAACTTTTGAATGATCAGAAAGATTCAAACATACTAATTCTCTTTTGGACGGAACAGAAGCTGAAGTAATCCACTGAGTTGTAATAGAGTAATTATATAACAGAAGTCCAAGAGAAAAAAGCAGTAGTATTGATGCAGCTATTGCATAAATTTTGTATCGTTTTATAATAGTTCCCGTCAATGTAAAGTTTAATACATTTGTATTTTCTTTTAATCTGAGCCAGATTTTCTTTTTAATATGATCCAGGTCCTGAGGCATGACTGGGTTCAAATGCACTTTTCTTAGATATTCATAAAAGGAAAAATTTACCGGATTTTTCTGTATCCATTCATCCAAAACAGCTTTTTCCTCTTTTCCTATATCATCTACAAGGCTTCGGGTAATGATTTCCCAAATTTCCTCATTCGGTATTCTTTTCATAAAAATCTATCTACTTATATAGAGTATGTTCAAACTAAAAATACCTATGCAATTCATAAGAAAATTGACAGATTGTAAGTGGTTCGTAATCAGAAATATAATTGATTACTTCTGTATTTTTCGCATAAATTCAGCAATTTTTTTTACAGCAAGAACCATCTGGGCATTGACTGTACGATGCGAGATATTCAGAATTTTAGCAACTTCCTTATAACTTAATCCTTCTTCTTTTACCAGATAAAAGATCATTCTGCAGCGATCGGGTAATGAATGAATAGCTTTTTGAAGCTGATTAAAAAATTCCTTTTTTTCAAGTAAATGATATGGCGTGTCATTATCTGGTTCAACAAAAATTTCAAAATCAACTGCTTCTTGAGGTATAGTTCTCTTATTCTTATTGTAATATCCGGCTCTGTTTCTCACAGAAATCATTACATAGGCAGTAATGTTTCTGACTCTTTCAAGAAGATGGCGATGGTTCCAGATTCCGGTAAAAACATCTGCAACCACTTCTTCTGCCGTACTTTTGTTATTAGTGAGAAAGAGAGCCAGGGAAAATGCCTTTTCAAAATACAATTCATAAAATGCCTTGAACGCATTATGGTCATTTTCATGGACAATTTTTACAATAAGATGTTGTAGTTGGCTTTGGTTTTCCATTTCAGGGGAGAGTCATGACGCCAAAATTAGGAAAAACCTGTCATCTGGTCCTGAATGTTTTAAAAAATAGAATGTATGACAGCCCTGACATTTTTTCTGAGGCCTGCAGGTCCAATCCTGTCAACCGGGGTGCCAGAAAAGATTTCCCTATATTTCGATTCAGAAAGGTTAAGGATGGAATCTACTGTGAGTTCAAAAAGAGCAGGAGAAGGCTGAAATGCTGGGAGGGAAGCAGGTATTGCATTTCTGTTCCATGGACATACATCCTGACAAATGTCACATCCGAAAATTCTTCCTTTGAGAAATGGTCGGAATTCGACCGGAATATCACCTTTATGCTCGATGGTCAGATAACTTATGCACCGGCGTGCATCAATAATGCCAGGCTGAACAATAGCCTTAGTTGGGCAGGCATCCAGACAACGGGTGCAGGCGCCGCAGAAGTTCCGGCTTAGAGGCAAATCAGGCTCCAGTTCCATGTCGGTAACAATGCCTCCAATAAAGACGAACGATCCGAATTGCTTGTTAATGAGGAGGGAGTTTTTCCCCTGCCATCCCAGTCCTGCTTTCACTGCCCAGATGCGTTCCATAACAGGGGCAGAATCGACAAAAATTCTTGTTTTTACAGTAGGATCCCATTGTTTCAGTTCCTGCACAAAACGCCTGAGCATTTTTCTTATAACCTTATGGTAATCTTTACCGTAGGCATACTTGCTGATGATGGGAATCTGTCCATCCCCTTGGATGCGGTTTGGATAGTAGTTGAGCAGGACAATGATTAAGGATTTTGCTCCCGGGACTAGAAGACCAGGGTTAATGCGAATATCCAGGTATTTTTCCATCCAGCCCATAGTACCATGCATTCCCTGACGGAGCCAGGCAAGCAGGTGTTCTTTCTCCTCTTCAAGAAGTTCAGCACGGGCAATACCACAGGCTGAAAACCCCAGTTCCAGGAGCTTCTCCTTAATTTTTACCTTTATGGGTTCCGAAGAAGGTATGGGACACATTCTGATATAACCGGAATATTCAGAGCAAACCCAGTTCAAGCATGGCTTCTTCGCTCATCATATCCTTGTTCCAGGGCGGGTTCCATGTAAGTTCCACCTCCACCGAGCTGACACCGGGAATACGTCCGACAGTATCTTTCACATCCCTAACCACGTCATCGGCCAGAGGGCAATTGGGCGCTGTCAGCGTCATTTTAATAAACACGTTGTTATTTTCGCGCACATCGATCTCATAAATAAGGCCCAGATCAAAGATGTTGACGGGAATCTCGGGGTCATATACTGTCTTAAGTGCGTTTACGATTTCAGTTTCGAGCTGAAGAAAGTTATTTTCCATCGCCATATGTTTTTATTTTATATCAGATGATTCCTTTATAAAACAATCAGATCTACTGCCTGTTCATCTTTGCTTCCCAGGCCAGAGCATAAAGTTTCATTTGTTTGAGCATGGCGAGAAGTCCGTTTGCACGGGTGGGGGAAAGGTTTTCCCTCAGGCCGATCCGGTCAATAAAGTAAAGGTCAGCTTTAATGATATCTTCCGGTTTTTGACCTGAAAGAACCCTTAAAAGCAGGGCTACAATTCCCTTTACCAGAAGAGCATCGCTATCGGCAAAATAGTGGATTTTACCTTCTTTCATTTCGGCAGCCAGCCAAACACGGCTCTGACAGCCTTCAATCAGGTATTCTTTTGTCCGGTATTTCTGGTCAAGAGGAGGAAGCTCCCGGCTCATTTCTATCAGATAAGCATACCGGTCCATCCAGTCGTCGTATGCTGAAAATTCCTCAATGATCTGATCCTGAATTTCGTTTATTGTCATAACTTTTATGATAAGACAGAGATAGCTTTACGAAGTCCTTCACAGAGGCGATCTACTTCTTCGGTGGTGTTATAAAACACCAGTGAAGCGCGAATGGTTCCTTCGATTCCGTAATGGTCCATAACGGGCTGAGCGCAATGCATGCCGGTGCGTACGGCAATGCCAAGCTTATCAAGAATCATACCGATGTCGTACGGATGCAGGTTTTTGATGAGGAAAGAGTAAATAGCAATCTTGCCCGGAGCATCGCCGTAAAATTGCACACCTTCAATTTCTGAAAGTCTCCTGCGGGCATACAGGCCCAATTCTTCCTCATATCTTCGAATCTCATCCCAGCCTGTTTTCTGAAGAAACCGGAGGGCTTCACCGAGACCAATAACTCCGGCAATGTTAGGAGTTCCTGCTTCAAACTTAAGAGGAACCTCGGCATAGTCGGTATGGTCAAAGTGAACGCATTCCACCATTTCTCCTCCTCCCTGCCAGGGAGGAAGTTCCTCCAGCCATTTTTCTTTTCCGTACAGTACGCCTGTTCCGGTAGGTCCGTAAATCTTATGTCCTGAAAAGACGTAGAAATCACAATCCAGGTCCTGAACGTCAACAGGAAGGTGCTGAACAGCCTGAGCCCCGTCAACAAGCACAGGTATATTCCGTGCATGGGCCATCTGAACAATTTCTCTTATAGGGTTAACTGTACCCAGGGTATTGGAGGCATGAGCAACAGCCACGATACGTGTTTTCTCGTTCAGCATTTTCTGAAAGGCTTCCAGATCAAGAATACCGGGATCGTAGAAAGGAATAATTCTGAGATTGGCTTCTTTCCGCTGACAGAGCATCTGCCAGGGAACGATGTTGGAATGATGCTCCATTTCGGAGACGATAATTTCATCGCCCTGGTTTACATATTTTTCGCCGAAGCTGAAGGCTATCTCATTAATTCCTGCGGTTGTTCCGGAGGTGAAAACAATTTCTTCGGGGCGGGGGGCATGGATAAACTCCTGAACTATTTTCCGGACGTTTTCATATTCTTCGGTAGATCGTTCGCTCAGATAATGAACTCCACGATGAATATTGGAATAGGTTTCCCGATAAACACGGTTCAGCGTATCCAGAACGACCAGTGGTTTTTGGGTGGTAGCAGCATTGTCGAAATAAACAAGTTGATGGCCGTGAATCTTCTGTTCAAGTATCGGAAACTGGCTTCGGATTTCAGGTAGGTTCAGCATGCAGTATTATATCAGTTTACCAGCACAAAAGTATAGTAAAATTAAAATGGTTCTTCTTTCAGCAACAGTGCATGGGGCAGGAGTTGCAGGGGGAAAGTTCGCGGCGGAGGCGTTTGTTCACCAGATCGGCAATACGGGCGCGGAGCGGAACAACCGGAATATTCGCAAGCACTTCGTTGGCAAAGGCATACATCAGCAGGAAACGTGCTTCTTCGTATCCAATTCCCCGGGAACGAAGGTAAAACATGGCGTCTTTATCGAGCTGTCCTACGGTAGCACCGTGCGAACATTTAACATCGTCGGCATAGATTTCCAGCTGGGGCCGGGTATTCATTCTGGCGTCACTGGTGAGCAACAGATTGTTATTCTTTTGGTATGCATTGGTCTTTTGAGCACCGGGCTGAACAACAATCCTTCCGCTAAAGGCTCCGGACGAAAAATCGTCAAGAATCCCCTTGAAGAATTGTCTGCTCTCACAGTGAGGTGCTGCATGTTCCACCCATGTAAAATTATCAACATGCTGTCCCTGGTCAGTCATAAAAAGCCCGGATGAAACATTGGAACTCCCCTCTCCGGCCATTCTTACAAACAGATTGTTTCTTACAATACCACCATGCAGGGTTATTGCCGTTGAATTCACATAACTTTCCTTTTCCTGATAAACAAACCGGTGATTAATAAGGGCGGAGGCATTATGCTGGTTCTGCATTTTGGTATAGTTGAGTCTGGAACCAGTACCGGCATAAATTTCTGTAACGGCATTGGAGAGAAAAGGTTGAGGTGAAAGCGTGTGGTCGCATACGATGATTTCAGCTGTACTGTTTTCTTCCAGTATTATAAGGTTGCGATACTGCACCAATAAGGGCATCTCGTGCATTTGAATGTTAATGATCTGAATGGGCTTGTCGGGAGAAGAATTACGAGGAATATAGACAAATATTCCATCGAGGGCAAATAGGGTATTCAGCGAAACCAGTCCTTCTTCCTTTAAGGTGGCGTAACGGTTGTAATACCGGGCTACCAGATCGGGGTACCGTCGGGAAGCTTCCAGCAGGCTTCCCATGATTACTCCGTTGGGCAGTTCGTGGAGTGTTGTTCCGTGATCATGAAAGAATCCATTTAGTAAAATAGCATAATGGGTATCGAGTGCAGGAACATCACAACGGAATATGTCATCTATTTTGAATTCAATCCGCTGAGGGGTAATGCAGTTTTGATATTCTTTCCGGAAAAGTGCCGGAACGTCAAGGTATTTATAATCTTCAGAACGGTATTTCGGGAGCCCAAGTTTTATGAAATTATTGAATGCATCCGCACGATACCGGTTCAGGACATTGGTTGAAGCGTTCAAGATTCCCTGGCTGTTTGCCTTGTAAAAAGCCGTAAGTTTTTCATCGGGAAGTATATTTTTTTCAATCTTATCCATGGTTATTTGTAAAAAGCTTCAATTGCACCAAGAAAAATATCAGACTTCATTTTCTTCCTTAATCCATTCATATCCCTTTTTTTCGAGTTCGAGAGCCAGTTCTTTACCGGCACTACGGACAATCCGGCCATTATACAGCACGTGTACGAAATCAGGTACAATGTAATCGAGGAGGCGCTGATAGTGGGTAATGAGGATGGTTGCATTATGGGGTGAGCGCAATTTATTGACACCCCTGGCCACAATGCGCAGAGCGTCAATGTCAAGGCCCGAATCCGTTTCATCCAGAATGGCAAGGCGCGGTTCAAGAACAGCCATCTGAAAAATTTCGTTCCGTTTTTTTTCACCGCCGGAGAATCCTTCATTAACTGATCTTCCTGTAAGCTGACTGTCCATTTCAACCAGTTCTGCCTTCTGCCGCATAAGCTTGAGAAAGTCGGAGGCTGATACCGGTTCGAGACCTTTGTATTTGCGGTGTTCATTCAAAGCTGTCCGCAGAAAGTTTACCATACTAACACCAGGTATTTCAACAGGATACTGAAATCCAAGAAAGATACCCTTACGGGCTCTTTCCTCGGGAGGCATGTCAAGGAGGTTTTCCCCGTCGAACAGGACCTCTCCCTCAGTAATGTCTACAAAATCACGCCCTGCAATCACTGAAGCCAGAGTACTCTTACCCGACCCGTTAGGTCCCATGATGGCATGCACTTCTCCGGGTTTAACTTCAAGATCTATCCCTTTCAGAATTTCCTTCCCTTCGATTTTGGCTTTTAGATTTCTGATAGTTAACATAGAATTTTATTTAGCATATTCATAATCGTATCATCCAACACTTCCTTCAAGAGAGATTTGCAGCAGTTTTTGAGCTTCTACGGCAAATTCCATTGGAAGTTTATTCAGTACTTCGCGGGCATAGCCATTTACGATAAGACCTACTGCATCTTCTGTGCTAATACCTCGCTGGTTGCAGTAAAAAATTTGATCTTCGCCGATTTTTGATGTGGTAGCTTCGTGTTCCACCACGGACGATTGATTTTCGACTTCAATATAGGGGAAAGTGTGAGCCCCGCATTTATCGCCTAGCAGGAGAGAGTCACACTGGGTGTAATTACGGGAGTTTTCAGCTCCTTTTGTAATTTTTACCAGACCGCGGTAACTGTTGTTGCTCTGTCCGGCTGAGATTCCTTTGGAAACAATGCGGCTGCGGGAATTTTTTCCTATATGGATCATTTTTGTTCCGGTATCGGCCTGCTGACGATTATTTGTTACGGCAACGGAATAAAATTCTCCGGTTGTGTTGTTTCCCTTAAGTATTACGCTGGGGTACTTCCAGGTGATGGCAGAACCAGTTTCCACCTGTGTCCAGCTTATTTTGGAATAGTCGCCCTTACAGATGCCGCGTTTCGTGACGAAATTATAAATACCGCCTTTCCCTTCATGGTCACCCGGATACCAATTCTGTACGGTTGAGTATTTAATCTCTGCCCGTTCAAGAGCAACAAGTTCAACCACAGCTGCATGAAGCTGGTTTTCGTCGCGCATAGGAGCTGTACATCCTTCAAGATAGCTTACATAGGCATCCGTATCAGCGATAAGCAGGGTTCTTTCAAATTGCCCTGTATTGGCAGCATTGATACGAAAGTAGGTGCTGAGTTCCATAGGACACCTGACTCCCTTTGGTATGTAACAGAAAGAACCGTCACTGAATACAGCCGAATTGAGAGCGGCAAAATAATTATCGGTGTAAGGAACAACACTGCCCATATATTTTTTAACGAGTTCGGGATGTTCCCTGATAGCTTCACTGAAAGAACAGAAAATTATACCCAGGTCAGCCAGAGTTTCTTTAAAGGTAGTTTTAACGGAAACACTATCCATCACAGCGTCAATGGCAACGCCGGCAAGGTGTTTTTGTTCCTCGAGGGGAATGCCGAGTTTGTCAAATGTAGCTTTCAGCTCTGGATCCACTTCATCCATACTCGCCAGCCTGGCTTTTTGCTTCGGTGCGGCGTAATAAATGATGTCCTGAAAATTGATTTCAGGAATTTCCAGATGCGCCCAGCGGGGCATTCTCATAGTAAGCCAGTGCCGGTATGCTTTCAGGCGGAAATCAAGCATCCAGTCAGGTTCCTGTTTTTTTTCCGAGATTATGCGGATAATGTCCTCGTTCAGACCTTTTGGAATGACATCTGTTTCAATATCAGTGTAGAACCCAAACTTATACTCTCCTTTAGTTAATCCGTCCAGAATCTGATCCTGTTCAGCTGCCATGGGAAATAATGTTTATGTGTATGTATAACACCAAAATGGACTCAATGTTTAATCTAATTTAGATTAAATTTAAATACGCAAATTTACGAATTAATTGTTAATATGTACCTTTGCTCCTTAATTACTAAAACGAATGGATAAAGATAAACACTCTCTGACCCCGCTTTCTGAGCTTGGTGAATTTGGCCTGATACGACATCTTACAAAAAACATCCGGTTAAAACACACCGGTACTGTAAAAGGTGTTGGGGACGATGCTGCGGTTTTTGATTATAGCGGGAAAATGGTGGTTGTGACCACCGATTTGCTGGCTGAAGGCATACACTTTGATCTTGTGTATACGCCGTTGAAGCATCTTGGATACAAGGCTATCGCAGCCAATCTTTCGGATGTGTATGCTATGAATGCCACTCCAAGGCAGGTACTGGTATCGCTTGCTATTTCAGGAAAATTTGCTCTGGAGCATGTGGAAGAGTTGTATCAGGGTATCTATCTGGCCTGTGAAAAGTACGACGTTGATCTTGCGGGGGGCGATACTAATCCTTCGCTTACAGGGTTGATCATAAGTGTAACGGCCATTGGAGAAGTTCGGAAGGAAGATGTGGTATACCGTAGCGGTGCCAAAGAGAATGACCTGATCTGCGTTTCAGGAGATCTGGGTGCAGCTTATCTTGGGTTGCAGATTCTTGAAAGGGAGAAGAAGCTTTTTAATGTCCATCCTGATTTCCAGCCGAAGCTGGAGGCGTACGAATACATTCTTCAGCGTCAGCTCAAACCCGAACCACGGCGCGATGTGATTGAATTTCTGCAGCGCGAAAATCTTAAGCCAACGTCGATGATTGACATATCCGACGGGTTATCATCGGAATTGATGCATATCTGTACTTCATCGGGTGTGGGGTGCAGGGTGTACCAGGAAAAGATACCCATAGCGGAAGAGACCGCCAGAGTGGCAGAGGAATTGCATCTTGAGCCCGTTACCTGTGCATTAAACGGGGGAGAGGACTATGAGTTGCTCTTCACGATTCCTCTGGAACATTATGATAAAGTTCGTTTTCGGGAAGGAATATCTGTAATCGGACATATTGTATCTGCCGAAGAAGGAATGCATCTGGTGACGGAAGCAGGGGAAAACATTCCGCTGAAAGCACAGGGGTGGGATGGAATCAGCAGGGAGTAAGCCAACTGGTTCAGAGCTCGTTATCTTCGTCCTGCTTGCTAAAGGGTCCTTTAATGATACCTCGCTGGGAGTTTTTAATAAAGTTGATTATAAGATCCCTTTCGGGTGAACTGGGCAGTTCGCGTTCAACGGCGGCAACGCCCTGGCTTCGGTTCATTCCCCGCATGTAAATATAGCGGTAAATTTCGTGAATTTCTTCGATTTTTTCGGGGGTAAAATTTCTGCGGCGCAGTCCTACTACGTTGAGTCCCATGTACCTGAAGGGGTCACGGCCTGCCAGCACAAAAGGAGGAACATCCTGTCCCACCTTGGATGTAGCCTGAATAAAAGCGTGGGTACCGATGCGGACAAACTGGTGTACCCCCGACATTGCACTTACAATTGCCCAGTCTTCCACTATCACTTCTCCGGCAAATCCGACGCTGTTGCCAACAATGCAGTTGTTGCCTACGTTGCAGTCGTGAGCAATGTGGGCATAGGCCATCACCAGGCAATTGCTGCCAACAATGGTTTTCCCTTTGGAAGCAGTTCCCCGGTTTACGGTTACAAATTCCCTCAGGGTGGTGTTGTCACCTATTTCGGCCGTAGTATATTCACCCCGGAACTTGAGGTCCTGAGGAATACCTGCGATGACAGCTCCTGGAAAGACTTTGCAGTTTTTCCCAATTCTGGCTCCGTCCATGATGATGGCACCCGGGCCGATCCAGGTATCGTCACCGATAACAACGTCCTCGTAAATAACTGCAAAAGGGTCTATGCGCACATTGGCGCCGATTTTCGCATTGGGATGAATGCTGGCAAGAGTATTCATGCGTTTATTTAACTTTTTCGATCAAAGCCATCATATCAGCTTCCATGACCACGTTTTCGCCCACATAGGCCTGACCAGTCATATGGACGATACCACGCCGGATTGGTTCGGCCAGGTCGAGGCGAAATACAATGGTATCCCCGGGAACCACCATTTTCTTAAATTTCACTGATTCAATCTTCAGGAAATAGGTCAACCAGTTTTCAGGATCGGGAACCTGCCGTAATGCCAGTACTCCTCCCACCTGTGCCATAGCTTCTACCTGTAACACACCCGGCATGATGGGCTCACCGGGAAAATGGCCAACAAAGAAGCCTTCGTTCATGGTGACGTTTTTGATCCCAATTACATGGGTATCACTCAGTTCGTAAATTTTGTCAACCAGAAGAAAAGGAGGTCTGTGGGGCAGAAGCTTCATAATCTGATTGACGTTCATTATCGGGGCTTTGTTGAAATCAACCTTCGGAACAGCAGGTTTTTTCTTTACCTCCTTTATTTTGTTGCGAAGAATTTTAGCCAGCTGGGTGTTGGCATGGTGTCCGGGGCGTTTGGCAACCACCTTTGCCTGAATGGGCATGCCTACCAGTCCGAGGTCGCCGATGATGTCGAGAAGTTTGTGGCGGGCCGGTTCATTCGGGAAATGGATATCAATGTTGTTCAGAATGCCTTCCGGCTTAACGTGAATTTTTGGTTTGTCGAACAGTTCGGCCAGGCGGTCCAGCTCAGCCTGCTCAACAGGCCTGTCGATAATGATGATGGCATTATCAAGATCACCACCCTTGATCTGATTGTTTTTCAGAAGAAATTCAAGCTCGTGCAGAAAAACAAAAGTACGGCACATGGCCACCTGACTTTCAAATTCATTGAGCGATGCAAGGGTGGCATACTGATTGCCCAGCACCTTGGAATTGTAGTCGATCATCACATCAATGCTCAGGTGGTCGTCGGGGAAGAGGGTTATTTCAATACCCTTTTCCGGTTCGGCGTAAACGATTTTTTCCGTCACGGTAAAGTACCGGCGCTCTGCATTCTGCTCAATGATACCGGCCTGGCGGAGTGCTTCGACAAAACGAAGCGAACTCCCGTCCATAATAGGGGTTTCCGGTCCATTCAGCGTGATCAGGAGATTATCGATATGCATACCATAGATAGCAGCCATAACATGCTCTACGGTGGCTACCTTCACTCCTTTTTCAACAAGTACGGTTCCCCTTGACGTTTCGGTAACGTGCTCTGCAAAAGCATGTACCAGCGGTTTATCGGGAAGGTCGATACGCTGAAAAATGATTCCGTGGTTTTCAGGTGCCGGATTAAAAGTCAGTTCAACTTCCAGACCTGTGTGCAACCCCTTACTTCGTAAAGATACGGGTCTGGATATAGTTCGTTGTTTTTCCAAGGTTCCTGATTATTAGTAAATTAACTTTTTAGTTTGAAAGGCGCAATATATAAAAAAAACATGAAACGAATTTTTGAATTCTGCCAGCCGGATGGCAACTTTATGCTTTGTTCTGCTGTTCTATGATTTCTTTAAGTTTTGCCACCTCTTTCTGAAGTTCTATAATCTGCTGTCGCAACTCGGGAAGTCTTCTGGTAACCACATAGATTTTGCGGCTTTCAGACGCTTCATAGGCCGGGGTTCCGAGGTACATCGAACCGGGTGTGCTGATATCTTTTGTAACACCGCTCTGGGCGCCAATAATGATATCGTCACAGATTTTAAGATGCCCTACAATGCCCACCTGGGCAGCAATGACACAACGGTTTCCGACCTTAGTGGAGCCAGCAATCCCTGATTGAGCGGCGACAACAGTATTTTCACCTATCTCTACATTGTGGGCAATCTGAATCAGGTTGTCCAGTTTGGTTCCTTTGCGGATAATGGTGGAATCCATTGTAGCACGGTCAATGGTTGTGTTGGCACCAATCTCCACATCATCTTCGATTATCACATTACCCAGCTGGGGAATTTTTTTATACACCTTGTTTTCATCGGGGGCAAAGCCAAAGCCATCGGAACCCACTACAACGCCGGCATGGAGAATACAGTTCCTTCCCACTTTGCAGTCGTGATAAATTTTTACTCCGGGGTACAGGATGGTATTGTCTCCTATTACTGCATTTCTTCCTATATAGACCTGAGGATAAATCCGCACGTTTTTTCCTATGCGGGCTCCTTTGTCGATAACGGCAAATGGTCCTACGTAGGTTCCTTTTCCCACTTTTGCAGAGAAGGCAATGCTGGCTCTCCATGAACGTCCTTTAGGGAGGCCTTTTTCACTGTTAAACAGGTCCAGCATCATGGCAATTCCCTGATAGGCATTATCAACACGTACCAGTGTTGCGGAAACAGGTTTTTGCAGCTGAAAATCTTTGTTGATGAGAATAACTGATGCCCGGGAGGTGTAAAGGTATGGTTCATATTTAGGATTAGCCAGGAAACACAGGGTGCCGGGTTTCCCGTCTTCAATCCTTGCCGGGCGTGTAACCACAGCCCTTGGATCACCTTCAATTGTTCCTTTCAGGTATTCGGCTATAAATTGGGCAGTTAGTTCCATTGAGGTAAAGTTTTCTTAATAGGTAAAATCAATTTCTTTCGGGTAGCAAAGAAAATGCTTTTGAATTACTTTTGAAAGAACTGAGATATTAAGCATATCGGAAGCTTCGGCAATATCGCGGATGGTCCCGTCATTGAAAAGAATTTTGATGTTCTCATCCTTTGCATCATAGGCATTGTTCGAGATGGTCTCATAGGCCAGAAGGTAGTGCA
>CAZJQN010000058.1:0-21443 GCA_964548125.1 uncultured Bacteroidales bacterium
CTGCATACAGGAGATCCCCGCAAAAAGTTTTATCCGAAGTGCCATGAATTAAGAAGTTCAACCGGGCTAACCCCGATGGAACAAAGTGAAATCGGCCTAAGAGGCACAATACGCATAGCATAATGCGTATTGTGGGTTAAAACCTACATGATTTGAATTAGAGCAAAACTATTTTTAGAGGAGATTAGTCAATAGAAACACAAAAAATATATAAACAACTTGTTTCTACTGACTTATCGAGGTAACCCCGACTTATCAAAATCTATTTGGGTTTATCGAAATTCCTTCATAGAATTCTCACTTAATTAAAAAACAATTATATTCGAAAAGCTAATTTTTTGCTTTATGTCAACTGCTTCCGATTTTCTTGCTTTCGACCTGGGAGCTGAAAGTGGTCGTGCTATTCTTGGAACACTTGAAGATAATAAGATCTCGCTTCGTGAACTGACAAGATTCCCAACAGGAATGCTTTTTGTTAATGGTCATTACCGCTGGAACATTTATCGTTTTTACGAGGAGATGCTGGTTGCGATGAGCAAGGCTTCCGCACAGAAATTTAAACCGTTATCGGTTGGATTTGACACATGGGGTGTTGATTTTGCCCTGCTGGCCGAAGACGGGTCATTCCTTGACATGCCCGTCTGCTACAGGGATTCCCGTACCGATGGAATGATGGAAGCTTTTTTCCGTCTGATCCCCAGAGAAGAAGTTTATCAACTCACAGGTATTCAGTTCATGCAGTTGAATACCCTTTTTCAGTTATACTCACTGGTTCATTCACAATCACCTCTCCTTAAATATGCAGCTCATTTTTTGTTTGTGCCTGATATTTTTCATTATCTATTTACCGGAGTTAAAAAATCGGAGTTTACTTTTGCTACTACTTCTCAGCTGTTTAATCCCATAAAAAACACATGGGAAACGAAATTCTTCGATGTTATGCAGCTTCCGGTTTCTTTGATGCAGGAAATTGTCCAGCCGGGCACTTTCATTGGAGATCTTAAGCAGGAAATAGGCAAGAAGACAGGACTGGGACAGTTGCCCGTAGTTGCTGTTGCTACACACGATACAGGGTCTGCTATTGCTGCTATTCCAGCCAGGGGAAGAAACTGGGCATACATAAGTTCAGGTACCTGGTCTCTTATGGGGATTGAATCATCTGTGCCGGTGATAAATGAAAAAACCTATGCGTTTAATCTTACCAATGAAGGCGGTGTAGAGCATACATTCAGAGTGCTTAAGAATATCATGGGGTTATGGCTGATCCAGCAGTGCCGTACTGCATGGGGCAAGGAAAAATTCTCCTATGATGAAATTGTTCAAATGAGCAAAAATGCCCCTCCTTTTTCTGCCTTTATTGACCCCGATGCCCCGTCCTTCCTGAATCCCCCGGATATGCCAGCCGCCATTGTTCAGTATTGCAGGTCAACAGGACAAAGTGTACCGGAAGATGAAGGAACCATCTCCCGTATCGTATACGAAAGCCTTGCTCTGAAATACCGTTATGTTCTGGATCAATTAAGGGAAATTGCAGGATTTCCCATTGATACTATTTATATCATCGGTGGAGGAGTTCAGAATGAGTTCCTTTGCCAGTGCACTGCCAATGCCTGCGGTATTCCCGTAGTTACAGGTCCTTCGGAAGGAACAGCTCTGGGCAATATTATGGTTCAGGCTATGGCTGCCGGAAAGGTTAACTCACGAAGTGCTATTCGGGAAATTATCAGAAATTCTTTTCCTGTAAAAATGTATGAACCTTCTGATACTTCTGTCTGGGAAGATGCGTATGAAAAATTTAGAAAAATAATGACCAATTAACAAATTACATAGTATGAAAAATCAGAAAATTGAAAAGGCTTATTCTGCTGCCCGGGAGCGTTATGCATCCTTGAATATAGATACCGACAAAGTACTGGAAACCCTTCAGCAGATTTCCATATCGCTCCATTGCTGGCAGGCTGATGACGTTGGCGGCTTTGAAAAACCCGATGCTGCCCTCTCCGGTGGCGGAATTCAGGCTACAGGAAATTATCCGGGCAAAGCAAGGACTATTGATGAACTGAGAAACGATCTGGAATTTGTTTATTCCCTTATCCCTGGAAAACATCGGTTTAACATGCACGCCAGCTACGGAGATTTTGGCAAGAAAACAGTTGACCGAAATCAAATCGAACCTAAACATTATCAAAGCTGGGTAGATTGGGCAAAGAAAAATGAACTCGGGCTAGACTTCAATTGCACCTGTTTTTCCCATCCATTGGCTAATGACGGGTTTACATTATCCAGCAAGGATAAAAAAATCAGGGAATTCTGGATCGAACACGTTAGACGATGTCGCGAAATCAGTGCATTTATGGGGAAAGAACTGAAGAAAAGAACAGTGCACAATATATGGATACCGGATGGCTCTAAGGATCTCACAGTAGACCGTTTGAAGCATCGTGAACTGCTTCAGCAATCCCTCGATGCAGTTTTTGAGGATGATTACAATGAAAAACACATGACTGATTCGCTCGAAAGCAAGTTGTTCGGAATCGGAAGTGAAGCATTTGTTGTCGGCTCCCATGAGTTTTATATGGGTTACTGTTTTACCCGCAACAAAATGATCTGCATTGATATGGGACATTTTCACCCTACAGAATCAGTGGCCGATAAGGTTTCATCTATCCTGCTTTTTTCGAAAGAAATCATGTTTCATTTGAGCAGAGGTATTCGTTGGGATAGTGACCACGTTCTTTCCTTCAATGATGAATTGACCCAGCTCAGCCTTGAAATTGTTCGTGCAAATGCTCTGAAAAAAGTGAATATCGGATTGGATTTCTTTGATGCCAGCATTAACCGGATTGGTGCCTATGTAATTGGAACCCGAAATGCACAGAAGAGTTTTCTCTTTGCTTTGCTTGAACCTTTAAAAGAACTCAGGGCATATGAAGATAAGAATCAGGGATTTCAGAAACTTGCCCTCATGGAGGAAGCAAAAGCTCTTCCCTGGAGCGCTGTATGGGATTATTTTTGCCTGATAAATGATGTGCCTGTAGGTGCTGATTATATTACAGAAATCGAAAAATATGAGAAAAAAGTTCTTAGTAAACGGTGAAACACAAAACTTCTCGACTTTCAGAATACGTAGAAAGTTGATTCTCTTTCCTCTAATATTTGCTTTTATTGCTCATACTCTTTATGGGCAGGTTGTAATCAATGAAATAATGGCCAATAATAAAACCATTATTAAAAGCAATACCGGTAAATATTCTGACTGGATAGAACTTTACAATGCAGGGACGCAACCTTTCAATCTGGCGGGTTTTATGATTTCTGATAACCCGGAGAATCCTTCCCGGTATATAATTCCTTCAGGTAAGGCCGATTCGACAACTATTGCACCGAACAGTTTTATGGTTTTCTGGGCAGATGGAAATCCTTTGGCCGGAATCAGACATCTCCCTTTCAAATTGAACAAAAAGGGAGAATTTCTTGCAATTTACTCCTTTCAGCAGGGGAAGATTGTTTGCATTGACTCCGTTCGATATAAAGCAATGAAACCTGACGTCTCTTTTGGACGAAAACCTGACGGTGGAAGAAACTGGGTCGACTTTAAAAAGCCCACTCCGGGTACAAAGAATTAGTAAGCGTATTTTATTCAGTGCTATTCAGGAACAATTTCTGTGTTCCTGAATCTGTAGGTAAGTCGCAAGCCAATGATGTGCCTGTCTAACGGTTTCTTTACATTAAATTCATCTTCGAAAATATAAAAGGACGACAGGGATATGATTTTGCTCAGCCTCCAGTCAATGCCAAAGGAATAGCGGTTGGCACGTGCCTCATTGATGCCGTCAAGCCGTCTGAAATTTTCCCATCCAAGGTATGGATCGGCTATTTTTGACATATTCCAGTTGATTTCAAACTGATTGCGGAGCCAGTTTTCCATTTTACTGACAACAAATTCATTGCCCCGCTCATAACGGAGACGGTAACTGATACTCAGCGGGAACCTTTTTTTTGACAGATCAACATTTCCATCCAAGTAGAATTTCCCGCCATCGTAATCATCTGGCACAAACAAATAGCGGTATTTCCCCCGGATGCTGAATATTCTGTTGATCCTCCATCGGATACCCACTTCAGTATAAGTAAATTTAAATGTTCCCATTTGATCTTTCCACCTGCATTCCTGTTCGATATCCATCCGGAATCTTCTATTGATATCATATCGTATTCCTGCACCAGTCCACAATTCTTTATCGGTGGACTGAGAGAATGCCTCCTGTGAAACAACTGTTAATATAGATGCGATAATGACAAGGGGTAAAAATTGTTGCAAATGTTTCCTTATCAGTCTTTTATTCGTCCCCTTCATGCTGGAATTCCTTTTAATAGTTCCTCAATTTTCTCCAGTTCATTTTGCGTGAATTCTGGCGCCTGCAATATAGCGAGATTCTCCTGCAATTGTTCGACGCGGGAGGCTCCTACTAATACCGAGGTTATGCGCCTGTCCTTAAGAATCCATGAAAGAGCCATTTGAGCAAGGGTTTGCCCCCTTTTGTATGCAAGGTTATTCAGCGACTGAATCAATTGGAGTTTTTCGTTGGTAATCTGATCTGCTTTTAAAAATCCATGCGGTTTAGCTGCCCGGCTATCGGAAGGAATTGTACCACTAAGGTATCGGGAGGTCAGAAGTCCCTGAGCAAGAGGAGAAAATGCTATACACCCGATTCCTTCCTCTTCCAGCACATCCAGAAGGCCCTGTTCAACCCAGCGTTCCAGCATAGAATACTTCGGCTGATGAATCAGACAGGGTGTACCCATCTGACGAAGAATCGATGCAGCTTTCCTGGTGAGATCGGCAGGGTAATTTGATATGCCAACATACAGGGCCTTTCCCTGCTGAACAATCAGATGAAGTGCCGCCATAGTTTCTTCAAGAGGCGTATTTGGGTCAGGGCGATGATGATAAAAAATGTCCACATAGTCAAGACGCATTCTCTTCAGGCTCTGGTCAAGGCTGGCAACAAGATATTTTTTGGAACCGTAATCTCCGTAAGGCCCGGGCCACATATAATAGCCTGCTTTAGTGCTGATGATCATTTCATCGCGGTACCCTTTGAAATCGGTATGAAGAACTTTACCGAAGTTTTCCTCAGCGGCACCGGGAGGCGGACCATAATTATTGGCCAGGTCAAAATGTGTAATGCCATGATCAAAAGCAAAGTGAAGCAGTTTTCTGATGTTGGTGAAATCATCATAATGGCCAAAATTGTGCCATAGTCCAAGCGAGAGAATGGGTAGGTCAATTCCGCTCTTACCGCATCTCCGGTATTTCATCCGCTCATACCGTTGATCGGAGGGGAGGTAATTTTCGGGTTGAAGGATATTCATGCTCTCCATGGTCGCTCTCTTTTAATATCAGAAGCCAAAATTTCACATGCTATGTTCACATCTTCAATCATTTGAAAGTCATACATTCCGGCACAAATAAAATCAGCTCCGTTTTCAAAGGCATACCGGAAACCGTCTTTAGGATGGATGGCACCGGCTGCCATCACCTTAAAGGCTATAAAAGGCTCCGGTCGCTCTTTCATATAGGCAATTGTCTCATCGGGCTTGTAGCAAAACATGTTATCGTGCCATTCCGGATTTTTGGCTGACCAATAATTATGATGATGCAGGGTTTTCATCCAGAAGTCAGGTTGAAACCCATAATCAACACATGCCTTGATGGTTTCAATATGGTGTGCTCCAATGCCGGCCAGAAGCCCGTTTGACCTCAGCAAATCAAGAATGCGGCCAATAACTTCAGGTTGTTTCTGCTGAATATAGTAGTCAGCTGTTTCTCCCTGAACATATCCTGCTACAGCTCCTGTATCAATCGCCCGTTTAACCTTATCAACATATTCATTCAATGGCATGGCTGAAGGCTGTCCCTTGGCATCGTAGTTTAATCCGGCACAGTCAGTAATAAACTGAATTTTGCCGATTCCTTTTTTCCAGTATTCATCGATAAGCGAACAGAGAATAGGATTTGTCAGCAGGGTGTTTATACCGCACTTTTCAGCCAGCAATAAGGTGGCAAATATTTTATCCTTATGATGATATGCTTTTACAAGCTGAGAAACATAAATCAGATCGCGCGAATGAGCCCAGCCCGAAAGTAGATTACCTCCCAGGATAAGTCTGCTGAAAGTGATATTGCCAATCTTAGCCTGAGGAATGGTACCTTTAAGATCTTTGAGGGTGCCAGCGTTGAAGGTTTTGGCGCTGGCTCCGGTAACTGCATCAACAAGATTCTTCTCTTCATAACTTTGCCACTGAAGCTTGCGTATAAATGCCCAGGCAAATGCCGCGGCAAATGGGGTAAACGAAAGTCCTTTCAACAGGCTTCTTCGGTTTACATCCGGCACTTTTTCTGCACTATCCAGGCCAGGGGTACTGGCGGATTCTGGTTTTACTTTTTCTTTTCTCCATTTTACAAAATGTTCTATCCCCAGATATTTTCCACTTGGGAAAATGGCAAGGAGTAAAAGAGCAAAGAATTCTACTATATTTTTATCAACAATGAGGTAATGTCCTTCGCGAACTATGCCGAAATCATTTGAAATAAGCGGAGGATTAGCCATCCAGTATAGAGCCAGAAGAATCATTCCGGCTATAGACGCCCAGCGGTCGAACAAGCCAATAAAAAGACCTGTTCCTATCAAAATAAGTCCCCAGATATTGAGTTGATCAGCAACCTGCAGGGCAACAGGATTTCCGGCAATTGAATGAAAAAAACCGGGAAATATCCCGTTGGCAATTTGTAAATAATCAGCAGACGTCCATTCAGGCATGAAAAGTTTTGTCAACCCTTCATACAAGAAGTGCCAGCCAATAGCAATTCTAAGGAGAAACACTGCGATCAGCCCTCCTTTTATTAACGAATTGTTTTTCATTGTTATATAAAAATTAAGTTGGTTGGTTTTTTTGTTCATTGGTAAATTCGAACCATTTCTGCACCGTGAGCAGGCACCTTGCATTCATAAACATCAGAAAAGGTACCGGCATCTTTTTGCCGCCAGAGATCCCGTATCCTATGCTTTCCAGAAAGATTCAGATCTCGGAATGAAAGGATTATGATGTGATCCCTTTCAGATGTGTTAAAAAGTCCTACAGCATATGATCCGTCTTCAAGAGGTTTTACCCAGATTTGTTCGTTTTCATTTTTAACAATTCGTTGAGCTGGCTTTGCAGCTGGATCCTGATTAACAGCAAGTATCTCATCATTGGTCAAAAGATTTAAAGTAAATTCATCCAGCTTTGTCAGATCACATCCAATCAACAGGGGAGCTGAAAGCAAACACCACAGACTGATATGGGTATACTGTTCGCTGGGAGACAAACGTGTTGGGTGAAGGTTGGGGCCCCATCCCACCCAACCAACAACCAGCATATCAGGATCATTCCAGTAACCGGGACGGGTATATGGTGCGCAAACATCCTGCGAAAAACCAATACTGCTCATACTTTCCCAGGTATCCTCAATATCTCCCGTGGTTCTCCAGCAATCTCCTCCAACTTCATGACCCCATTTCCAGACTTCCCCCATTCCGTACTGGCATAAACTGAATACGATATCCCTTCCGGCCATATCAAGGCATTTACGCATTAGTAGATAAGGCTTTTTCAGTTCTTCAAGGCTGTTATCTTTGGCTATTCTTCCATACGAGCACCAGTCGTATTTCAAATAGTCTATTCCCCATTTAGCATAACTTTTCGCATCCTGCATTTCGTGTTGGTAAGAACCAAGATAGCCGCCGCAGGTTAGCGGCCCGGGTGAACTGTAGATACCGAATTTCAAGCCTTTAGAATGAACATAATCAGTAAGTGCTTTCATATCAGGAAATTTCTCGTTGGGAATGATTTCGCCATTTCTGGCCCTTTGGGGTGCTTCCCATCCATCGTCAATATTAATATATGTCCAGCCATGATCAATCAATCCTGTGTTGACAAACTGATCTGCAGCATCGCGCACCTTTTTGTCATCAACACTTAACCCCCAGCAATTCCAGCTATTCCAACCCATCGGAGGTGTGAGGGCTATCTTGTCACCAACTACAATCCGTATTTCTTTTTTAGCAGTGCCTTTGCTGTTGGAAACTTCGACCAGAACATGGTATTCACCTTTCACTTTTGTCCGGCCTGAGATGATTCCTTTCAGTGAATCTAGCAACAAGCCCTGAGGTAATCCTTCTGCTTTGTATGTCAGTGGTCTGCTTCCGGTTACGGGAATATAAAACAGAAATTCATTCCCCGGTCGAACTCCGATTATGCCGGCTCCGTTAATTCGGGGTTCATCAGGTGCGGGAGGTGTAAGTATGTAGGGCATCTCCGCCGATACAGAAAACGTCTTACCGGATTTCTGATCAAGGAAAGAAATTGAATATGTATGCCTTTTTGTTTGATTTGCAATAATAATGAAATCGCTTAAATACTCTTCCTTAGGAAGAATAGAAACGCGAATTGTTGTATCAAATACAGTTTGCTGATTATCAGAGGATATTACCTGACATTTCAAAGAACCTTTAAAAATATACGAACCATGAGAATTGGTAAAGGAAGCTCTTATTTTATATTGATTCCTTCCTGTAAGAGTGATGGGATATTTTTCTATATTGATATGTATAAAATCTTTCAGATCGACCATGCTGATGCAATGTTGCTTACCATATATTCCTCCGCCGCCTCCAAAGTCAATTGCGCGCACAGCCAGTAAGTTCTCCTGATTCCACCGTAAACGGGGATCATTAACGGATAGAACATATTTCCGCAGAAGTCTGTATGCATCCGGGCTTCCTGTCAGTTTACCAGGTAGATTACTTTTATCGGGCAGGATTGTTAACCCGTTCTGACCAAGTATTTCGCCGTTCAGATAGGTTTCATCCCAGTCATCCACCTGTCCAACTATTATCTGGATACTGTCTTTCATCCAGGCACTTTTCTTCATTTTCTCCGGTAAAAAGAAATGCATCCGGTACCATCCGATTCCATTGTATCCGCTATACCCTTGTTGTTCCCATAAGAAGTTTGGAGATATACTGTCCCATGAGGAATCAACAAATTCGGGATTTGCATAAATAATACTATCGCCGGTTTTAAATTTCCATTTTCCTTCGAAGTTGATAACAATATCTTCCTTGTTCTGACAGGAAAACAGAAGTACTGCCAGGAAAAAAAAGAAAAAATACCTTGTATTCATAAAGTAATTTTTAATTGCATTTAAATATAGAATTTTATTTCATGCAATATTTTACCCGGTATGTCTTTTTACCTGATTCATCAGATATAATGCAAGTATTTTTTCAAAACTTGACTTGAACACCAATACCGATAAATCTGGGGACAGGATAAATCCCGTTGTCGATTCCTGAATTTAAAGGGGAGGAGGAAAGCGCCCCTTCCGGATCCCTACCTTTGTATTTTGTAATTGTTAAAAGGTTTGAAGCGGATACGTAAAGTCTGACTGTTGGATTCTGCTCCAGTAAACCTGTTTTCCTTTTAAGCGTATATCCAAGCTGAATTTCTTTGAACCGCAGGTATGAACCGTTTTCAATCCACCAGGTAGAAATCCGGTCATTCAGATTGCTGTTATTAAGATCGGCACGAAGGTACTTCGTACTTGGATTTCCCTGACGATAATAATTTGTTGCGTATTCTGCCAGTTTATTATGATTCATATCCTGGCTGTCAAACGACATGAGTTTGGAGCGTTGCAGGTTAAAAATATCGAAATTCCATATTCCGTTGAGCAGGAAATACAAATCAAATTGTTGCATTGTTCCGTCAAAAATCAGGCTTGCCATTCCATCCGGAATAGCTTTCCCGATAATGGTACGGTCCAGATCGTTTATTATCCCATCGCGGTTGAGGTCAGCGAACATGATATCACCTGGTGCAGGTTTACCCGAACTGGGCATAGCATGCAGATAATTCCCGTTACTGTCGAAATCGTTTTCGGTAATAATGCGTCTGGCAACAAAACCGTATAGACTGCCAATAGAATGATTCCTGATGGTGATAGTGGTGTTATCGGAATTGACAATTTCCTGCTGAGGGAGGTACTTTACCTTGTTTCTGAAGGTTGAAAGCTGGGCTGTCAGGGAATAACGGAAAATCCCTTCTGCATCTCTTAATGTGAGAGAGAAATCAACCCCTCTATTTTGCAATTTGCCGGCGTTTACCCATGGTTCAGATTGGTCGCCTGACCGTCCAAAAACTACAGATATGGGTACTCTTACCAACAAATCATTCTGATTTTTGATATAATACTCGGCAGAACCTTCAATTTTCCCTTTCAATAGACTAAATTCAACTCCTACGTTTACCGTTCTTGCAGCTTCCCATTGTATTTCAGGATTTGCGAAAGAATAAAAAAGATACATTCCTGGAACCAGTTTTTGGTCGGCTCCAAATACGGGTGAAAACTGACTTGTATTATCAAGGAATTCCCCATATTGAAAATCCACCACATTGGAATTTCCGGTCATTCCCCAACCGCTTTTGAACTTAAGCATATCAATCCATGATATATTTCTGAGAAGATCTTCGTTCATTTTCCATGCAAAGGCAATAGAAGGAAAATTGCCAAACCTGCGGCCGGGTCTGAAGCGGGAAACCCCATCACGACGAATACTGGTGGTAAGATAATATTTTCCACCATAGTTATACATGAGGCGCGCCAGGTAAGAAAGAGCCCTGTATGTATAGGAACCTCCAGTCAATTGCCTTCCCGACGCATCTGATTGATCAAGTACATTTAGGTTTTCGTATCGGAAATTGTATCCAGTCCCGCCGATCAGATTATTTTCTGAACCACGGGCATGATGTACAAAGGTTGCATTGATTTCATGTTTCCCAATGGAACCTGACATGGTCAGCTGATTATCGATCGATAATCCAACATAGTCGGAAAATTCTTCGTGAAGCGATGCCCTGTTGTTGCTTCTTACACCCAGCTCATAGGCCGGCAACCAGTTTTTGATACGCTGATTGCTCAGATCAAATCCTAAGGTTGTTCGGAAAGTGAACCAGTTAAATGGTCTGATCTCGGTATATAGATTTCCGAGGGCAGAATTTAAGTACCTTCTGAAAACAGGAAGTTCAAGTTCGGCAAGAGGATTTGTCTTATCATTTCCTCCTGTATTCGGGTAGAATTCTCCCTGAGAATACTCAAAAGCTGTCTGCGGTCCTTCAAATCCACCTTTATTCTCATCATTATGGATTTTCATAAGGGGAGATGCAATTGCTGAAACGTACCAGGGATTTCCTGTCTGAAAACCTATATCTCTGTATTGTAACCTGCCGTAACTAAAGGATTCTCCAACCCGGATATATTTTCCTGCCTTGAAATCAGAGTTTGCAGTCAGGCTCGCCCGGGAGGCACTAGTATTCAATAGAATGCCATCTTCATTATTATAATTTGCCGATATACTGAAGTTTCCATAATCGCGTATCCCACCGGCGACATTCAAATAATGATTGTGTTTTATTGCATTTTTTGAAATGGCCTCCTGCCAGTCAGTACCTCTTTCCCAACCATTACCGTAATATTTCTTACGGAAATCTTCTGAGTAGGCCATCTGGAAGATTCCTTTTTCAACCAGTATGGCATTGTAAAAATCAGCATATTGGCTGGCATTCATGACTTTGAACTTTTTGGGACGCAGGTTCATGATTAACGAAGAGCTGTACTGAACGTTGGTTTTTCCTGACAAGCCCCTTTTGGTGGTGACAAGAACCACTCCGTTGGATCCGTTGGCACCGTATATGGCTGATGCCGCTGCATCCTTCAGAATTTCAATGTTTTCAATATCCTGCGGGTTAATCAGTGATATCTGATCAGTGATGATGCCGTCAATTACAAATAGCGGGTCGGGATTCATATTGATAGATCCCATTCCTCTGATTCTCACAGAGGCTTTCTCACCAGGTTTTCCTGTTGTCTGAACAACCAGTACACCAGGTGCCCTGGCTCCAAGCGCTTTATCTAATGTACTGGCCTCTGATTTTATAAGATCTTCTCCTTTAATGTGGGAAACTGAACCAGTAAAATCAGCCAGACGTGCCTGACCATATCCAATAACAACTACCGCATCAATGGGTTTGATTTCAGGTTCGAGCCAGACATCAATTTTTTCTCTTCCCTGGACCGGCACAAGCACTGACTGGTAACCAATACATGAAACCTGAAGTTCTGAAAAGGGATTTACTTTGGAAATGCTGAAGAATCCATCCTGTTGAGTCGATGTCCCTGCTGAGGTTCCGGACACAACAATATTGGCTCCCGGTATAGCTTCTCCCGTGGTAACATCACCTACCCAGCCTATAAGATCGATCTGGCGGGAAGATTCCGTTCCGAGGGATTTTAATCCTGACATTGTAATTAATGTATCTCTTTTGCCTGCCAGAAAATCAATCGGCACTTGAAACAGTCCTTTTGACGGAGTGAGGACAATTTGCTGCTTTATGATTTTGTACTGAATCCCTGTTTTGCCAAAAACCAGTCTGAGTGCTTCCTGTATTGGTATCGCTTCGGCATGGACAGTAATCGTCTGCCCTAACGGAATCTGGTCATTGCTGTAAAAGAATCTGTAATTCGTCTTCTTCTCAATATCCAGCAGAATGTGAATGAGGGGTGCTTTTTCATAATGGAGAGTAATACTATCTGCTTGCTGGTTATAGCCAGGAAGAAGAGAAAAAATGAAAAAAAACAGAAAAAAAATCTCTCTGAGTCGGTTGGCCATTTTTCTGTCTTTCAAAACCTCTAAAGTAAAGAGATTTTGTAAAACGCAAAAATGTTTTGCAACCCTTATCCTGTATATGGAAATTTACTCTACTCGCCAGCCATTTATTTTCCTCTGTCTATTATCACTTTTGCAGGTTCAATGTCGTAGGTAATATCAATGGTGTGGGAGAGTAATGTTAAAATTTCATTAAGAGGTTCATCAGTAATGGTAGCTGTGTAATGTATAGTGAGAAGCGTGGTGTCTTTGACTTCAAAGGTAACGCCATACCAATGCCCGAGTGACTCAAAGACCGATTGCAACGATTCATTTCTGAAAACCAGCTTGTTGTCTTTCCATGAAATAATCCTCTCGGTACGAACATTGGTATGGATTGTCAGCAATTTCTCATTTTTCTCAAAAACTGCCTGTTGGCCGGGAATTAGAGCAATAGGTCTGTGCGATTTAGTATTCAGCAGAATTTTCCCTTCCGTAAGTGTGGTTATTATTTTTTTCTCCGAAGGATAAGCCGTCACATTAAACCGGGTACCTGTAACTAAGATTTCTAACGGTCCGCATTCAACTTCAAATGGTTTTTCTTTATCAGAAGCTACCTCAAAAAATGCTTCTCCGTTCATATTCACTTTTCTTTTGGCAGAAAATATACTTTCTTCATATGAGATAGAAGAATTGCTGTTGAGCCATACATGAGATCCATCAGGCAGTTCAATGTGTTTTCGATCGCCAGCATTCGTTGAAAAAACGAAACTTTGTTTTACTGACCGGACATAATTTCGGGCCCAATAGAATCCAATTCCAAGACCAACTATCAGCAGGACCAGGGCAGCGTAGCGCAGGAATACCAAACGGTAGGGTTTTATAATCCGCTTCTTTTCATGCCCAATGATTTTATGGATGCCATAAAGTACAGCCCTTTTGTCAAAAAGAGCTTCACCTGAATGATGAAGATTTTCCTCCCACAGAACTTGCATGAAGGAAGCAATTTCCTCCTTATTTTCCTTATCAGAGAGAAAGCGGCGTAGCTCCTCATCCTCTTCAGGAGATAGTTTACCTATCCAGTATTCTTTTAACCTTTTATGAATATAATCCTCTCTCATTTGATCTTCTCCATGAAAAATACAATCATTGAGATATTTTCCCTAATATTATCAATACAAAATAAAATAAATCATCGATAAAATATTGAAAAACAGTAAAATAACAGGCAATATCTTTTTAATCCTGGTACGGATGTATTTGAGCGCTAATGAGATCTGTACTTCAACTGTTTTTACGGAAATATTCATTTTTTCAGATATCTCCTGATACGACATTCCTTCAAACCGGCTCAAAAGAAATATTTCTTTGCGCTTGGGGGGTAATTCCATTATCACATTATTAATATGATTGCTTATATCTTTATAGTAAATCTGTTCTTCTGTAACATTCTCATCTGCAGTAGTTTCAGCCAAAAAATCTTTTTGGTACTTTATTTCATACTTTTGATGGTGTAATTTGTTCAGAATCAGATTTCGGGCTATGGTAAACAAAAACCAGCTGAACGATAAATCGGATCGAAGGTTGCTTCTGGTTTCCCATATTTTAACAAACACATCCTGCACGATACCTTCCGCTTCTTCTTTTGAACGTAGAAATCCGTATGCAAACCCAAAGATTCTTCTGCTGTATAAATTGTACAGTTCGTTAAAGGCCTGGACATCATTATTTGCAAGCCTTTGAACCAGCACAATTTCCTTTTCCTTTTGTCTGTTTACCAATGTTTTCAACATTTTGTGGCTCCAAAGATGCAAAATTTTTATCGTACGTCTGGAAACAATGCATTTTTTCATTTCAATATTTTGCCAACTGAAATTTTATATAATAATTCTGTACCTAATAAAGGAAAATTTAGTATGTTCGGCTTGCCAACTTAATCCTGACTTTTATGCAATACGGTTATTTTGATGATGAGCGTCGGGAATATGTTATAACCCGACCCGATACTCCGAAATCATGGAGCAATTACCTTGGCACTACTGAATACGGTGCAATAATCACAAACAATGCCGGCGGATATGGATTTTATAAATCCGGAGGCATGGGACGTTTTATAAGGATGCGCTTCAATTCTATCCCGATGGATCAACCTGGAAGATATGTTTACCTGCGCGATAGGGATACTGGTGACTATTGGTCTGTATCATGGCAACCTGTTGGGGAACCATTGGATTGTTTCAGGTCGGAATGCCGCCATGGTATGGGTTATACGGTTATTTCATCCATATACAAAGATATTGAGGCTGAAGCTACTTATTTTGTACCTCTGGGGAAACTCTACGAGATCTGGAAAGTTAAGGTTACCAATAGAGGAAGTGCAGTAAGAAAAATCTCTGCATTTACGTTCCTGGAATATGCCGCTAACTGGAATGCAATAGACGATCTGCTGAATATACAATATACGCATTATACTTCTCAGATGAAGTTTATTGACGGAATGATTGACCACGGAACCAATGTATACATTCCTGAAATGCCAGATAATTTTAAAGAAAAGGATCAGGGAAGGCATACGTTTATGGCACTGGTCGGGGCTGATGTGGTCGGATTTGAAACTGACAGGGAACGGTTCCTTGGCCCATATCGCACATATGCCAATCCCGTTACAGTTGAACAGGGTTACTGCTCGAATTTTGAAGCATGGGGAGATAATCCGTGCGGAACTTTGCAGGCCGATCTGGAACTGAAACCCGGTGAAACAAAAACTTTTCTGGTGCTTGTTGGCATTGGGAAGGCCTCTGTTTCCGGTAAACAAGCGGTTAAAGATTTCTATGACCTAACACGGGCTGACAAGGAACTGGAAGAGGTAAAAAAATACTGGTATCAACGAATGGAAGGAATGTGGGTTGAAACACCCGACAAGGAATTTGATAGCATGATCAATACCTGGATTATATACAATTGCCTGGTAACATTTGCATGGTCACGTTCGGCAAGCCTCATCTATACAGGTATTGACCGTGATGGCCTCGGATACCGCGATACGGTGCAGGATCTACTTGGTGTATTTCATACCATTCCCGATGAAGCGCGTGAAAGACTTGAGTTGATGATTACCGGACAGGTTTCTTCCGGTGGATGCATGCCTGTTGTATTGCCTGTTTCACATCGACCTGGCAATGAAAATCCTCCTGCAGAAGAAGACTATCGTTCTGATGATGCTCTTTGGCTTTTCAACGCTGTTCCTGCTTATGTAAACGAAACTGGAGATATTGATTTCTATCACAAAATACTCCCTTATGCCGATAAGGGGAAGGATCCCGTGTGGAAACATCTGAAGCAAGCCATACAATTCTCCCTGGACCGCTCTGGTACTCATGGGCTTCCGTGCGGGCTTAAGGCCGACTGGAACGACTGCCTTAAATTTGGACATAACGGCGAATCAGGGTTTGTTGCACTTCAACTACGGTATGCTTTAAGGGAGTATATACAGATTACACAAATACTGAAACTTCAGGAAGAAGAAACATGGGCTGAGAAAATCTTAAAGGAACTTGATAATAACATTCAGAAATATCTCTGGGACGGGGAATGGTTTTTAAGAGGATACCGGTATGATGGAATGAAATTTGGATCATCGGAATGCAGCGAAGGGAAAATTTATCTGAATACTCAATCCTGGGCCGTGTTGAGCGGCGCAGCTACTCCGGAACAGGCTGCTCTTAGTATGCAAAAGGTAAATGAACTGCTTGCAACCGATTATGGCATTATGATCTGTACACCGCCATATACCGAGACCGATTACAATATTGTTCGTGCGGCACTGATGAATCCTGGAATGAAAGAAAATGGAGGAATTTTTACACATATTCAGGGCTGGGCAGTTATGGCAGAAACCATGCTGGGAAACGGAGACAGGGCTTACCAATATTTCAGAGCGTATATGCCTGCAGCTTATAACAGTAAGGCAGAGATCAGGGAAATAGAACCATACGTACTTTGTCAATCGACCCACAGTAAATTCAGTCCACGGTACGGTGCCTCGCGTATTCCATGGCTCACCGGCTCAGCTACCTGGACAATGGTTGCGGCTACTCAGTATATTCTTGGTATTCGACCTGTTTTGAACGGATTGCTAATTGACCCTTGTATCCCCTCACATTGGAAATCATTTCGCGTAAAACGTCGGTTCAGAGGAAAAGAGTTTGATATACAGGTTAACAATTCAAATCATGTATCAAAAGGAATAAAAAGCATCCTTTTGAATGGGGAGAAATTAGAAGGGAATCTGATTCCTTTTGAACAGGCTTTATCCTTTAATAGGGTATTAGTGGAAATGTAATTGACTTGTTATCCCATAATTACTTCAACAGTTGCTTCCTCTCCGGGTTTGAGAAGAGGCAACATGTTCCCTTCTAAAGATTTACCATTCAGAGTGACCGACTGAACCCCCTTCATAACACCGGCAGGGTTTTTGATGTGTATATTGTATTTTACCCCTCTGAAGATTCTCTGTACATGTAACTCTTTCCACTCTGCAGGAATACAGGGATCTACAATCAGTCCGGAATAATCAGGTCGTATTCCCAGAATATACTGACTTATGGCATAGAAATTCCATGCAGCAGTACCTGTTAACCAGGAATTTTTTGCCTCTCCGGGTTTCCATGCGTCTTTACCGGCTATCATCTGGGAATAAACATAGGGTTCGGTCTTATGCAGGTCGCTTATATCTTCAAGATACGAGGGAGCAATTTTGGCGTAATACTCAAATGCCTGCTTTCCGTTTCCAACCATAGTTTCGGCAATCATGATCCAGGGATTATTGTGACAGAATATACCGGCATTTTCCTTGTATCCCGCCGGATAGGTGCTGATTTCTCCCAGATTCAGATGGTAATAGGTGAAGGCAGGATTATTGAGAACAATCCCGTAAGGGGAGTCAAGGTATTTTTTAACCGAGGCAAGTGCCGTTTTTGCTTTCCCGTCAGCAAGTCCTATTCCGGCCATGATGCAAAAGCCCTGGGGTTCGATGAATATTTTCCCTTCTTCATTTTCTTTTGATCCAACTTTCTTCCCGAAGTAGTCATATGCTCTGAGGAACCATTCACCGTCCCAGCCATGATCAAGCACGGCTTTCTCCATCGAATTTACATGGTCTTTTGCACGCTGGGCTTCTGCTTGATTTCCTGTAATTTCACACAGCCTTGCGTACTCGTTTCCGTATAGAACAAACATTCCTCCAATGAATACCGATTCGGCAACACCACCTTTTTTATTTTCCGTAGTCTGAAAAGATTCGTCGGGGTTGGTTGAAAAACAGTTGAGGTTCAGACAGTCGTTCCAGTCAGCTCTTCCTATCAAAGGCAAACCGTGCGGCCCCAGATTATTGATCACATGATCGAATGACCGCTTGAGGTGCTCCATAAGGGGAGCGGCCTTATCAGGGCGGTTATCAAAAGGCACAGAGGCATCAAGAATACCGAAATCACCCGTTTCTTTTATATATGCAGTGGTTGAAAGAATGAGCCAGAGGGGATCATCATTGAAATTTCCTCCAATTTCATTGTTTCCTCGCTTAGTCAGCGGTTGATACTGATGGTAGGCTCCACCGTCTTCAAATTGGGTAGAAGCGATATCAATTATGCGCTCACGAGCCCTTTCAGGATCCTGATGCACGAAACCTATGAGATCCTGATTGGAATCTCTAAAACCCAGTCCTCTGCCAATTCCTGATTCAAAATAGGAGGCACTTCGAGACATGTTGAAAGTGACCATACACTGATACTGGTTCCAGATGTTAACCATTCTGTCAATCCGTTCATCATGCGTCTTGACCTGAAAAACAGAAAAAAGTCCCGTCCAGTAATCCTTCAGTTCTTTCAATGCTTTATCAACAGATTTACTATCTGCAAAGTTTTTAATCATCAGGCGTGCCTTTTCCTTGTTGATGAGACCTTTCGCTTCCCACTTTCTGTCTTCCGGGTTCTCAACATATCCAAGGATAAAAACAAGATCTTTTGATGCACCTGGTTCCAATACAAGGTCAATCTGGAATGCGGCTACCGGCGACCATCCGTGCGCAATACTGCCTGTCAGTTTCCCTGCTGCAACTGTTTCAGGTCTGTCAAGACCGTTATATATTCCCAAAAAACTTTCTCTGTCAGTGTCGAAAGCCGATACGGGAACATTGACCGAATGGAATGCAAAATGGTTCCGCCGCTCCTTATACTCTGTTTTATGGTATATTACAGAACCTTCTACTTCCACTTCTCCGGTGGAAAAATTACGCTGGAAATTGGTCATGTCATCCAGCGCATTCCACAAACACCATTCAACGAAACTAAAAACCTGGATCTTTTTTTCCGTTTGACTTTTGTTTGTTAAACGCAGTCGTTGTACTTCTCCGTTAAATTTGAGAGGCACGAAAGCAAGCATTTCAGCTCTTATCTGATTTTTCTCTCCTGTAATAACGGAATATCCTAACCCGTGCCGGCATTCATAAAAATCAAGTGGCGTGCGTGAAGGCTGCCACCCCGGATTCCAGAATTCTTTCCCTTCCCTTATATAAAAATATTTTCCGTTTGAATCGAGAGGTATATTATTGTATCTGAACCTTGTAATACGTCGCAGGCGTGCATCCCGGAAAAAACTATATCCTCCGCCTGTATTGGAAATCAGTGAAAAGAATGCCTCGGCTCCAAGGTAGTTAATCCACGGATAGGGAGTTTTTGGGTTTTGGATTACATACTCCCTTTGTGTATCATCAAAATACCCGAATTTCATGATTTTCTATTTTTTTGGAGAATTTTAAGATTTTTTTCAATAAGCTCCATGCGCTGCATGACTGACACCGCTGAACGAAAACCATCTTCAGGGGTGTGAAGAACATAGTCAAGCAATTTCTCAACCGTGGATGTGGCTACATGCATTCGTGTGTCAGAAGATCCATAATAAATAAATACTTCATCTTTATCGTTCACAATCCAGCCATTGGAGAAAGTAACGTTGGAAACATCACCCACCCTTTCATCTCCTTCCGGTGCAAGAAAATACCCTCCGGGTTGCCTGATCACCTTGGAAGGATCATTAAGGTCTGCAAGGAACATATATAACACATAGCGCAAACCTGCCGCAGTATTTCGAACACCATGTGCCAGGTGCAGCCAGCCTTCTTTTGTTTTAATAGGCGCCGGTCCCAAACCGTTTTTCAATTCCTTAATAGTGTGGTATTCTTTATTCTCAATAATAACTTCAGTTTCGAGCACAGCATTTTCCATACTATCAGTGAGACCATATCCGATACCACCACCGGATCCGACTTCAATAAACCCTTCCTGAGGACGAGTATAAATAGCATACTTACCATTCACGAATTCGGGATGAAGAACACAGTTCCTTTGCTGACCAGAATTACTTCTGAGATCCGGGAGTCTTTCCCATGTCACAAGGTCCTTGGTACGGGCTATGCCGCAAGCTGCCACTGCTGAAGATGTATCTCCCGGAGGTGCGTTGGGGTCCTTTCTTTCTGCGCAGAACAGTCCATAAATCCAGCCGTCTTCATGTTTGGTAAGCCGCATATCGTAGACATTTGTATCGGGTTCTGTTGTTTCCGGCAAAACGACCGGGTAATCCCAGAATTCCCAGTGATCAATACCGTTTGGGCTTTGGGCAACAGCAAAAAAGGATTTTCTGTCCCATCCTTCAACTCTTGCCACCAGCGTATATTTCCCCTTAAACATAATAGCCCCAGAATTAAAAACCGCGTTGATACCAAGCCGGGTCATCAGATGAGGATTCGTTTTATGATTGAGATCATACCTCCAGAACACTGGCGTATGGTCGGCTGTGAGAATAGGAAATTTGTACCGGGTAAAAATTCCGTTACCACCTTTCAGCGGTTTGTTCTTCCTGTCAATCAATTTGTTGTAATCGGAAAACAATTGAGAAACTCTTTTTTCAAATTCTTTCTTTTTCATACTATCTTTAAGTTGTTTGGTTTTGGTAAAAATAAAAAATAGAAACCTTTTGGCAAACCGGTTTTATTGTATTTACCGGCGGATTCCTTTTGTATAGTTAATTCGCATGCTGAAAAACTCCAGAGTTTTGGCCACACCATTTACAAGAAGGATTGCGTAAAGCACAAAGGACATTAGCCATAGTACTACAAGATTGAACCACAAGGTATCAATGTACTGTCCGTTCAATCTTTTGTATGCTGCATAAAAATGGGCTCTCCCATAATCTGACTCAGGTAATACATAAATTGGATCCTTTTTAGGAATTATTCGGTTATCCACTTCAATATATTTTACGAGATCATTCTTGTTTTGAACAATGTCAGCAAGTCGACTGTTATGTGATCCGGTTTTCAGGCGATAAACTCCATTTTCTCCAAGCCGTGTAAGTAAGGAATTGTAAATTGAGTCTTTCTGCCTGTTGCCTTCTTCCAGTTTTCCCAGAAACTGCAACCGTACATACGTCAGATAGTCAAGTAATTCATCTCCGGTGGTTTCGTTAAAAGATTGCATATTAAGGCTGGCAATATATTCGAATGGATACAGCCCATTATACTTTGGGAAGTTCTTTATTTCATTGTACAGTAGCTTCAGGTTATTTTGCCGTTCATAAAATGCTGCCGAATCATTAAGTTTCCTTAATGTTGCCTGAGTTATATTTTCTAAGCGGGGGATA
>CAZJQN010000059.1:0-21096 GCA_964548125.1 uncultured Bacteroidales bacterium
TATTAAACCTTTCAAGGTAACCCCGATTTTTAGATTTTGTTAGTCGATTCGTCAATTGAAAAAATCAATTGACGGATTTTGATTATTCCCAGCCGAAATATTTTTTCGCATTGTAATAGCAAATGTCCTGTACCATTTTCCCCAGAAGATTCATATCATCAGGAAGAAGTCCCTGTTCTACATCTGTTCCTATCAGATTACAAAGAATTCTTCTGAAGTACTCATGACGAGGGTAGGAGAGAAAACTGCGGGAATCGGTCAACATACCGATAAATCTGCTCAGAAGCCCCATAGCTGAAAGGGTATTAAGCTGTTTTTCAATACCGTCTTTCTGGTCAAGAAACCACCATCCGCTGCCGAACTGCATTTTTCCAGGAACAGAACCGTCGTTAAAGTTTCCGGCCATGGTGGCAATCAGTTCGTTGTCGGCGGGATTGAGGTTGTAAAGAATAGTCTTTGTTAATTTCCCTTCCCGGTCAAGGCGGTCAAGAAACCGGGAAAGTGGTCGGGCTGTTTCAAAATCGCCTATGGAATCAAATCCCTTATCCGGACCAACTTTCATGAACATACGGGTTGAATTGTTACGTAAAGCGCCCAGATGATACTGCTGTACCCAACCTGCCGCATGATCCATGACCGCCATCTCATAGAGCATGCAGGAACGGAATTTGAGAATTTCATCCTCCTGCAGAGCATTCCCGCTACGTATTTTATTGAAAATTCCTTCAATTTCACGCTCGGTATAGGGTTCACTGTACATGGTTTCCAGGCCATGATCTGAAATACGGCATCCCATTTTATGAAAAAACAGGTGTCTTTCTTTTAATACCTCCAGCAAATCGTTGAAATGGATAATCGATCTGTTGGATATCGCTTCCAGCCTGGCGAGGTATGCATTGTAACTTTCGGGGTTTTCAACAGCCATAGCTTTATCTGGACGAAAAGCCGGATAAATTTTGATTTCGAAATTGCTCTTTGCAAGTGTCTGATGATGTTCCAGTGTGTCGGCAGGGTCATCGGTTGTACAAATCACTTCAACCTTCATTTTACGCAGAAGATTCTTCACACTGTAACTTGGTTCTCGCAGCAGGGAAGAAGCATAATTGTATACGTGATTCGCAGTTTCAGGACTTAATAGGACGTTCAGCCCGAAATAACGGCGTAACTCAAGATGTGTCCAGTGATACAAAGGATTTCTGAGGGTTTGGGGAACTGTCCATGCCCATTGATGAAATTTTTCCCTGTCTGGTGCATTGCCGGTACAATATTTCTCATCTACTCCTGCTGCACGCATAGCCCGCCATTTATAATGATCTCCGTCCAGCCATATTTTCGTCAGATTTTCAAACTGGCGGTCTGTTGCAATTTCATCAACCGGTAAATGACAGTGGTAGTCAATGATGGGAAGATTTTCAGCATATCCGTGATAAAGTTCTTCAGCTGTTTTGTTTTGAAGCAAAAAATTCTTGTCAAGGAAATTCTTCATAAGGGCTTCTACTTTTGTTTATTTATTTAAAAACAATTTTCTTATGTGTTTATTGTACAGATTATCGGTTACCAGTTCTCCTATGACGCTTTCATTGTTTCTCACGTTATGAACATAAATGTTGGAATATTCTGCAGCAATTTTATAGGCTACATGCAGAAGTTGCCTGAAGTCGGGATTGAAATCCGGATTTTCTGGATCGTGCCGTAAAGCGGCGGCATATTCCTTTCCATTCCAGTGGTACACTTTCTCAGCCGGCGGAAGATTTTCCTTCTTTATATCAATAACAGTTCTGTATGGCCGGATAAGTTCTTCAATCCGATCAAGCGCCTTTATATAAATCTTTTTGGCGAGTTCCAGACCATTTTCGTCTCCCAGAGCCAGACCGGCCAGCTCTTCCAGCCAGGTGGTCCCGGCAGTCTTCAGATGAATTCCTTCCTGATATTTCCGGATCAAACGGCCGATGATAGGGTAAAGGCTGAATTTATCACTTCCTGAGTGAATACTGATTTTGAGGTCAGAAGGAAGGGAAAAGCGTTTTTTTGCTTCACGGACAACGATCAGGTCCTGCTCAAATTCCCTTTCAAATGATTCTGCATCGCCTACATAGTCCACCCCTTTATTGAACCGACCCGAAAATTTCGGGGCTATTGTATTTACCGGAACATTGTAATCAGCAAGGGCTTTGAGAATGAAAAACAATTCTCCGGGTGTCTGAGGTATATCGGTTTCATCCATTGATACTTCACAAATGAATTCTTTATTATTCGTCCGAATGTACTTATACAATTCAGATGCTTCAATAACCGCATATAGGTATTTTTCAGCAACTGTCTGCAGGAGTTCAGAAGTGAGATCATGCACAAAAGGCAGACTCTTGTCATTAACAAGCGGTGCATTCATGCGGATAAACCTTTCTGCAGCTTCCCCGGGAACCTGTTTACCGATGAAGTCGGATACGTCGAGCGTGAAAAAATTGCAAGAATCCAGAAATCGATTAACGTTGGTACGGCTTATGTGATCGGCATCAACAAACCAGGGTTTGTCCCAGCCGGCTTCCTGCACAGCTTCTTCAGCAGCAAGCCTTGTGTCAATGGGCTCACTGCGAACAAGTTCATGTTCCCGGTTCGATTTGTTCCAAACCGGTGTAATCATAATTCCATCACGGGCGGCCATTTGTAATGCTCTGAGCTGAGCTTTTCCCTGAAGACCAAACCGGTCGCCTATGCCCATACTGTATGTTCCAAGCTGCATATAGATATCGTTTTATTTTTCTTTTCCGATGGCAAATTAATAAAAACCATGACCCGTTTCATATGTTCTTTGTGCATAATAGAAATTTGTCCATAAGTTCCTGAAAAACATGGCTTACTCATTAAACAAAAAATTTCCGTGTACGTACACGGAAATACAAAATTATGTTTTATTTTGCAAAAAAATAGTTTCCTGTGTGTCCGGTTAAAAAAGTTCGGATAGTAGATATAGCAAAAAGTGCCGGTGTTTCCATAGGCACAGTCGACCGTGTCATTCATAACCGGGGTGAAGTGGCAGAGGAAACCCGGGAAAAGGTGAGAAAAGTTATTGAGGAACTGAACTACAAGCCCGATATTCTTGCCCGTACTCTTGTGATGAAAAAGAAATGGAGATTTGCAGCTCTCATTCCCGGTTCCTTTAATCAGGTCGTTTTCTGGGATGATCCGCTGAAAGGAATGCACAGGGCTCTTTCGGAAATATCCCATTTTGGTGTTTCTCTTGAGGAATATCTATATAGCCTGTTCGATCTGACGACGTTTGAACAAAAATCTGCAGAGGTATTAAGAAACAAACCGGATGGGGTTGTGTTTGCTCCTCTGTATGCCCGGCATGCCGTCAGTTTTTTGCGTAAATGCCGCGATTTGTCTATTCCGGTAGTGCTGATCAATGCCTTTGTACCGCTCCGGTATCCGCTGGCTTATATTGGTCAGAATTCAAAGCAAAGCGGACGTGTGGCAGCTCAGTTGTTTGACAGAATGTTGTCGCCTGATGCGGCAATAGCTCTTGTCAGCATTGCTGGTCCTGTTGAGGAACAATTGCATCTCAGTGAAAGGGAAAAAGGTTTTAAGGAATATTTTCTGCGTAATTCATTAAACAGTAGAAAAACAGTAAAAACGCTTCACATCAGAAACAGTGATCTCAAGTCAATACAGCAGGCTTTAGGTGGGTATCTGGAAGAAAACTCTTCCGTTTCGGGGATCTTTGTTGTTAACTCCAATGCCAGTAAAGTAGCAGAGGCACTGAAAGAAATTAACTACTCCGTTTCGCTTCTGGCAGGTTATGACCTCACTCCGGAAAACCGGGTTCACCTTGAAAAGGGTAATATTGCCTTTCTAATAGGTCAGAAACCTGATCTGCAGGGCTATAAGGGATTAATGAGTCTCTACAATGCCCTCGTCATGCAGAAACCTGTGGAGCGTGTCAGTTACATGCCTATTGATATCATTACACGAGAAAATTTAATGTATTATGAATGAAAATCTGTTTTTTCAGGATCTGAAAGGAAAAACCTGTCTCATTACCGGTGGGGGAGGAGTTCTGGGTACGGCCATTGCGAAAGGCTGTGCTATGACAGGAATCAATACGATTATTTTAGATCGTAACTCCTGTGTGGCAGATACCTTGTCGGAGGAAATACGCAGGGAATTTGGTACCGGTTCGCTCAGCGTTTGCGCGGATGTTTGTGATCGAACTTCACTCGAAAAAGCGTATGAAACAGTTTTAAGATATTTCCCATCTGTCGATTTTCTTATCAACGGAGCGGGGGGAAATGTTGCGGGAGCTACAACTGCCAGAGAAAAAGCTGAGCCGGAATTTTCTCCGGAAGAAACTTTCTTTGGGTTAGATGTCAATGCCTTCCGTGGTGCTCTTGATCTGAACTTTCTTGGAACAGTTCTGCCAACATACGTTTTTTCAAGGGAAATGCTCAATAAACGACAGGGTGTCATTATCAATATTGCATCCATGAACGCCTACCGGCCGCTTACCCGTATTCCAGCTTATTCAGCAGGGAAGGCAGCTGTGGTAAATTTTACGCAATGGCTGGCGGTCCATCTGGCCCCTTCGGGTATACGTGTAAATGCTATCGCCCCGGGTTTCTTTCTCACGCATCAGAACCGATCCCTCCTGCTTAAAGAAGACGGTACACTGACTGATCGGGGTGCTAAAATTCTCAGCCATACACCAATGAACCGCTTTGGGAATCCGGAAGATCTTGTTGGTACCATCCTTTACCTTTTGTCAGATATGTCAGCTTTTGTTACCGGAGCCATCATACCGATTGATGGCGGATTTAATGCATACAGCGGCGTTTAAGAAAAGACTCTCTTTTAATTGCTTAATGAATAGATAATGAATTGGTTAAATGCAAAGGAGCCTTACCGTGGAATATCACTTGCCGAAATAAGGGAGAAGCTGTTTTCGGTATTGCCTGAACTGGGTTCTTTCAAGAAGATCCTGATAATTCCTCCTGATTTTACACGGGTACATTCCTGGGCCGGCAGCATTACCGAAATACTCTGGGAATTTTATGGAAATAAAATCAGCACCATTCTTCCTGCTCTTGGAACCCATGAACCGATGAAGCCGGAAGAAATTCACAAGATGTTTGGTAAAGTGCCTTCAAGCCTTTTTTCCGTACACAACTGGAAAACGGATACTGTTACCCTGGGACGAATTACAGAATCGCAGGTGGAGGAAATTTCACATGGCGCTGTAAAGTATTCCTGGCCTGTGCAGGTAAATAAACTGCTGGTGGAGGGAAATTTTGATGCATTCTTTTCCGTTGGTCAGGTAGTACCGCATGAAGTAGCAGGGATGGCCGGTTACAATAAAAATCTGTTCGTTGGCACAGGCGGTGCAGAGGCTATTCATAAAAGTCATTTTCTGGGGGCTGCTTATGGTATGGAACGTATTATGGGGAGGGCATCCAATCCGGTAAGAGAATTGTTCCGACAGGCAGAACTAAAGTATGCCTGCCAATTGCCTGTAATTTACATCCAAACGGTGGTTGGTGGAAAAGCAAACGATCCTGCTCCCGTTAAAGGGCTGTTTGTTGGTGATGACCAGGAATGTTTTCTAAAGGCTGCTGAGTTGGCTCTCCAGGTTAATTTTACCATGCTTGATGAACCGCTTTCTCATGTGGTTGTTTATCTAAGGCCCGACGAATATAAAACTACCTGGCTGGGCAATAAAAGTATCTACCGTACCCGGATGGCAATTGCCGATGGAGGTAAACTCATTGTGATAGCGCCAGGAGTGGTACGTTTCGGCGAAGATTTGGGAATGGATGCACTAATAAGAAAATACGGTTACCGAACCTCGGCAGAGATTCTTCCGCTTGCTGCAAAGGAAAAAGATCTGCAAAATAACCTGGGCGTAGCAGCACACCTCATCCATGGAAGCTCTGAAAACCGGTTTCGTATAGTTTATTGTACGGAACATATTGGCGAGAAGGAAATCAAGGATATTGGATATGAATATATGTCACTGAAAGATGCTATAGACTTCTACAGGCCTGAATCATGTGTCGAAGGATGGAATATTCTTCCTGATGGCGAGAGATTTTACTATATTTCCAATCCGGGCCTTGGTCTTTGGTCGGTGCGGGAACGTTTCGAAAAAAGAGAAATATAAAACAATGGCAAAGCTTAAGATTGTAGCCGATCATAAAATACCTTTCCTTAGAGGGGTGCTCGAACCCTATGCCGACGTAATCTATGTGCCGGGAAAAGATATTTCAAGGGAACTGATCAGGGATGCCGATGCCCTTGTTATCCGTACCCGCACCGTTTGTAACGAATCTCTTTTAATGGGTTCAAAAGTCAGGTTTATTGCTACAGCAACCATCGGATACGATCATATCGATACAGCCTGGTGTGAAAGAAATGACATTCAGTGGGCAAATGCTCCCGGATGCAACTCTTCTTCCGTAATGCAGTATATTGCTTCAGCGTTGGTGACTCTGAAGCTTCTGCAAAAGGAGGATATAGAAGGGAAAGTTTTGGGTGTAATAGGTGTGGGGCACGTTGGTTCCAAAGTGGCAATGCTGGGAAAGATTTTGGGTATGCATGTGCTTCTAAATGACCCACCCAGAGCACGCAAGGAAGGTATGGATGGGTTCACAAGCCTCGATGATCTGCTGAAGAATTCAGATATCGTTACCCTGCATGTTCCTCTTGAAAAGCATGGACCGGATGCAACCTGGCATATGGCCGACGCCGCTTTCTTTGAGAAAGTGAAAAAGGGTGCCTGGTTCATAAATTCATCGCGGGGTGCCGTTACCGATAATAAAGCCCTCCTTGGTGCAATAAATAAGAATAAACTGAGGGCAACTGTTCTGGATGTCTGGGAAGGTGAACCTGTTATTGATCACGAACTGCTGAGCAGGGTTACAATTGCTACACCTCATATTGCTGGCTATTCAGCGGATGGTAAGGCGGCAGGAACTGCAATGGCAGTGCAGTCACTGGCTCGTTTTTTCAGCTTACCACTTACATCCTGGTATCCTGAAACTATGCCTCCCCCGGCACATCCCGTGATTGACCTTCAAGGGGTACCTGTTAAGGAGCAACTGGCAGTTGCTATTCTGCATACCTATTCCATACTTGAAGACAATGACCGACTTCGATTATCTCCTGAAACATTTGAGGTCCAGCGCGAAAACTATCCGGTTCGAAGGGAATTCCCGGCATATACTGTCAAAAATTATATGCCCGACAGGGAACATGAAGATAAATTCCGCAAACTGGGTTTTTTAATCTGATATAAAAAGTAATAACCTTAAAATACATAGTATATGAATCAAAAAGCTGACATCGGACTGATCGGACTGGCCGTAATGGGCGAAAACCTTGTGCTGAATATGGAAAGCAAAGGTTTTACCGTGGCCGTCTTTAATCGCACGGTTGACCGTGTTGATCAGTTTCTGGCAGGAAGAGCCAGAGGCAAAAAGATCATAGGCACGCACAGCCTGGAAGAACTCGTTGCCTCCCTTGCCAAACCGCGCAAAGTGATGCTGATGGTCAAGGCAGGAAATCCTGTGGATGAATTTATCGAAAAACTGATCCTTCTGCTGGAACCTGGTGATATTATTATTGATGGAGGAAATTCGCACTATGCGGATACAAACAGGCGGACACGCTATGTGGAAAGCAAGGGTCTGTTGTATATTGGAACAGGTGTTTCAGGGGGTGAAGAAGGTGCATTGAAAGGCCCGAGCATCATGCCCGGGGGATCTTTTGCTGCATGGCCTCATGTGAAACCTGTTTTTCAGGCAATAGCCGCTAAGGTGGATGATGGTACACCTTGCTGCGACTGGGTTGGAGAAAACGGAGCCGGCCACTTCGTAAAAATGGTACATAACGGAATCGAATACGGTGACATGCAGCTGATTTGCGAGGCCTATCACCTGATGCGCGATCTGCTGGGCATGACCTACGACGAAATGCACGAAGTATTTAAAAAATGGAATACGGGAGAACTGGAAAGTTATTTGATAGAAATTACCCGCGATATTCTTGCTTTCCGCGATGAAGATGGATCTCCTTTGGTGGAAAAAATCCTCGATGCAGCCGGCCAGAAAGGGACAGGTAAGTGGACAGGAATTACAGCACTTGATCTGGGTGTGCCTCTTACACTTATTGCAGAGTCAGTTTTCGCTCGCATTATCTCCTCGCGGAAGGATGAACGACTGGAAGCTGCCCGTCTGATTAAAGGCCCTGTTCCGCATTTTTCTGGGTCAAGGGATGCCTTCATTAACATGCTCGAAAAAGCTCTGTTCGCATCCAAGATTGTTTCATATGCCCAGGGATATCTTCTGATGAGAGAAGCTGCCCGCGAATTCGGCTGGAAACTGAACTACGGAGGAATTGCTTTGATGTGGCGGGGTGGTTGTATTATCCGTTCTGTTTTCCTTGGAAAAATAAAAGAAGCTTTTGATAAAAATCCTGATCTTCAGAATCTGCTTCTGGACCCCTTCTTCAGAACCAAGCTCGAAGCAGCACAGGAAGGCTGGAGAGTGGTGGTTTCCGAAGCTGTTAAGAACGGAATCCCTGTGCCTGCTTTCAGCAGTGCCCTTAGTTATTTCGATGCGTTCCGCTCTGAAAAGCTGCCGGCTAACTTGCTTCAGGCTCAGCGCGATTACTTCGGTGCTCATATGTACGAAAGGATTGATAAACCGCGTGGTGAATTTTTCCATACCAACTGGACTGGAGAGGGAGGAGAAACAGCTTCCTCTGCTTATACGGTATGAAATATTTTTTTGAAGTTCCGATTTTGCATTTATCTTTGCGTCGGTAACTGGTTATTAATTATTTAAATCATTTAATCCTCTTTGCTGAATGAAAAGAATCATCATTCTCTCTATTGTGCCGTGGCTTTTTTTTACTATTCTTCCGGCACAGGAGAAGGCGCAGTTCGTCTTCCGCAGCCATCTGAACGACGAGGACTATAAAAGACCATACGATCAATCCATGGGGTCAAGTTATCTCGGAACCGAAGTTGCAAGAAAGATGTATATCATAAGAAATACATTTACTTATGTAGAAGAACCAACTCCTACATCACCCACACCTAAAACCATTATTCGAAAACCCCGGATATACAATGCTGTCAAGAAACTGGTCAGCTATTATGAAAAAATGGCAAAAAAAGGCCTGATACCAGTAGAACAGGCAGCCGCTAATGTTTCTTTAGTACTGGATAAAGCTTATTCAGCTTTCTACGGAAATTCCGACAGCTTTGAACAATATCTGAAAAGTGCAAAAAAGCCTGAGCAGATTGAAGAAGCATTTAAGGCTGTTGTCCTTGAATAACTACTGAGTAATAAAAAAAAGAGGAATGTCTTTCGTGACATTCCTCTTTTTTTTTAATTGTAAATAATATTATCCGTTGAAGCCGCTTTTTCGGGTATAGGATTCCTGAGCATTAATATAATAGGCTTTGTATTTGATGTAATGATTGCCTTTTGCATATTCCCAGATCACATTTTTTGCCTTGAATATTTTGCCAATACAGGCTTCAAAAATTAATGTATAATGAATTCCTGTGGCAGCTTCTGCTTCAAGAATGCTATTGAATAAAACACTGCGGTCGGCAAAATGTCCAATAACCGGAAGATGATACTTCTTCTGGCTGCGTTTCTGAAGTACTTTTTCATTCAGAACAGGATACTTATGCGGTTTTTTAGGATGCATGGCTGAAAATTTGTTTGTGCGTCTAAATTAATAAAATTTTTATCCGGTTGCAAATTCATCTATAAGTTGCATTTTTTCGTATCCACAGCATTTCCCCGTCAGGAGTATATTTTATGGTAAAATGCCGGGAGATCCCGTCGCTGAATATGGCCGTATCTTCAAAAACTAACCTTCCCCGAAAGAGTGCGCTTACATACACATTCGCTTCTTTATCGGTTTCAATGTATTTAAAATAATCAAGATTGGCACCACCGGCATGTTTAAACCATATAACCTCTCCTGATGGGTTTAGCTTGGCAACGAAAATGTCAAGCATCCCTCTCGAACGATATGTATGCTTCGAAATTACAATGCTGTCGGCAAACACACCTGCAATGTAAATGTTATTCTGCGGATCAGTTGTGTGGGTAAAAATGCTGATCTGCGGCGCTTCTTTCAGAAATTTCTGAATAGCTTCTTCTGGCGCCTGGGCTTCTGTTTTTTGAAAAACAGAGACCAGAAAGAATCCCAATAGGGTTAATAAAATCTTTGTTTTCATAATGTATTGTTTTTTCGTTGTTTGATTTTGTTCTCGCTGGCTTTAAGTATTTGATCAGCTATCGGCAGATTTTCAATTCGCGAAACGATAAGATCACTGAAATAGTGAATCATTAATTGATCGGCCGGATAATTAAAAATGGATGCCAGTTGGGTAACCTGCTCCAGGGTAGGTCTGCGGGTATTCTTTTCCATCTTCCCAAGAGTGGATGGGTCAATGTCTAGCCGGGCAGCAACTTTCCTCAGGGGAAGCATCTGTTTTTTCCTGAGTTCTCTGATCAGTTCGCCAAAAGATATTGTTGTTTTTAAATTGGTCATATATTTTCCGGAAAAATATTTACCGGACAATTTTTGTCCAAATATATACATAAAAAAAATTCTGTGCAAGTTTTTATTAACATCATTTATTCAAATAGCTGGAACCATGTCCCGGGTCGTTGACATATAAAACTCTTCTTTGATGTTGAAAAACAAAGTTTTATGATTCCCTCTTGAATGCTAACAATCTTCTTTCAGCTACAGCAATGCCTTTGGGAATAAATCAGTTTTTTTTCAGCTGATTGGATTCAAGCCAGATTTCATGGGTTTTAAAACAACCAGCATCATTCTTACGACTTAAAGCTTCAAAAAGGAAATCAGAACCCGGGAATTGAAATAGGAAATCGGAAATTGATATCCTTCTTCAAAAATAATCAGTAAAAGAAGCCAAAGAGCGGAAGACGACCTCTCCGTTATCTGCATTATGTCCTTCAACCTGCCAGACATCATGTCCTGTTTGGACTTTAAGGATATTCAGTGAATTTCCGGCGCGAAGTTCATTGAGAAATGAGATAGTCAGATCGTGGATCCGTTTTGAACGATACCATTCAGCATCAAATGCGTCCGTTGTCCATTCGATATAACGGTTGTTGTTGACATGGGAATTGGCATCCAGGTCGCTATAATGAGCCGTAACCGTTCCGTTTTTGATCAATCCTTGTACAGGTCTTAGTTTAGGAATTTCAATGTTTTCAACTTCAGGAAAAGGATTCTCCGGAATATTCTTCAAAAGAGTACCTATGTCGCGGTATGGCTTCCGGGTATCTTTCTCCATCACCAGCCAGGCAGAGGCTCCTTTAATGATTTTCAGTCCATTGGTCCGCGAGATAGTAAAATTCCGAAGGGCATACAAGCCGTCAATTCCGGCTGGCCATGTTTCCAGAAGAATTTTTTCACCCAGTATTGGATATGCTTCTATTTGAATTCTAAGTCGGGACAGTATCCATACCATCCCTTTGTTTAGGAGAGAAGCAAATCCAACACCGAGATGATCTGCATGCTGTCCGGCTGATTCCTGAAAATAATTGCACAAGGCGGAAACCTTTGACAGTGACATGAGATCAGCATCCAGAGTCTGCACCCTGAAATGCGATTTCCATACGGGAAGTAGTGTCCTGTTGGCCATATTCAGGGATTAGAAACATCATCCGAATTGAAAGTAAACCCAAGCCGTTTCCCTGTTGAAATCCTTGCATTTTCCATCTTTTGATGGATCTGACCTACGGTAACAACTTTTACCGTATCATACGGCGGGACCAGAAGGTCAAAATCCAGGGCATATCGTATGGCATTATCAATGATTTGTTTAAGGTTCTCCCTGGTGAGAATATCTTTGCCGAAGTTATTGTAAAAGAATCCGAACTGACGTTTTCCTTCTACCATAAAATGATTCTGCCGGTTGATAAAAATTCTTCCAATCAGATATCCGAAGTCATCAAAACGGCTGTATTTAAATGAATCGGCCAGAAAGTTAAAAATGTTGATGATGCCGCAGAAACTGTTTGATTTATCTTCTTTAAGATAGGGCAACTGCCATACCGGGTGCTCACGGTTGAATTCGAATATATTCGAATGCATGCTGAAAATGAGGAGGTCACCGGCCACCTTTAACTGGGCTTCCATCTGGCCGCGGTCAGTGTATTCAAGAAGTATGCGCTTGTCAGTATCGCGCAGTTCATTATTAAAACTCTGCACGGTCTCTTTCAGGATCTCCTTGATTGTATCCATTGTTTCCAGTGTAATGTCATACACTTTCTGTTTCAGGACCGATTTTTCCTTAAGAATCCGGATGATGTCAGATTGAACCTCGTTCATATTTCTGATGTTAGGAGCGGTTTAATAGGCCACTGCAAATAGTGCCCTTTGAGCCGAAGGACGTCCGGTAACAATACATTTGCCGGGTTCAGGATTTATTTCAAATGGAACAACACGGATAGTGGCCTTGGTTTCTTCCTTAATTTTTGCTTCCGTTTCAACGGTTCCGTCCCAATGAGCGGCAATAAAACCTCCTTTGGTTTCCAGAACTTCTTTGAATTCATCGTAACTATTAACCACATGGGTATTTTCTTCGCGGAAGCGGAGGGCCCTCTGGTACAGGTTTTTCTGGATAGATTCGAGCAGTGATTGAATATCATTGACAACACTGTTAAGAGGAATGATACTCTTTTCGAGGGTGTCGCGGCGTGACACTTCGGCTGTACCATTGGCAATATCCCTTGGACCAAGTGTAATACGAACGGGAACACCTTTCAGTTCATATTCGGCGAATTTCCATCCGGGTTTCTGATTGTCTGAATCATCGTATTTAACGGAAATTCCTGCTTTTTTAAGTTCGGCCATCAGTTTCCCGGCGGTTTCGGAAATCTTTTTCAGTTCTTCATCCGTTTTAAATACCGGGACGATTACAACCTGCAGGGGAGCAAGTCGCGGAGGAATCACCAGTCCGTTATCATCGGAATGAGCCATAATCAGTGCACCCATAAGGCGGGTTGATACACCCCAGGAGGTTGCCCAAACATATTCAAGGGTTCCTTCTTTGTTCAGAAATTTTACATCAAACGCTCTGGCAAAATTCTGACCCAGAAAATGGGAAGTGCCACATTGCAAGGCCTTCCCGTCCTGCATAAGCGCCTCAATACACAAGGTTTCCACGGCACCGGCAAATCGCTCGCTTTCACTTTTCTTCCCCTTGATAACGGGAACAGCCATCCAGTTTTCAGCGAAATCAGCATAAACATCCAGCATCCTGCGGGCTTCTTCCATAGCTTCTTCCGCCGTAGCATGAGCTGTATGTCCTTCCTGCCAGAGAAATTCTGCCGTGCGCAGAAACAAACGTGTCCGCATTTCCCAGCGCACAACATTCGCCCACTGGTTGATAAGAATGGGCAGATCGCGGTAACTCTGGATCCATCCTTTATAAGTATTCCATATGATGGTTTCGGAGGTGGGGCGTACAATCAGCTCTTCCTCCAATCTGGCTTCCGGATCGATTATGATGCCTTTCCCGGTTTCATCATTTTTTAGCCTGTAATGGGTAACAACAGCACATTCTTTGGCAAAACCTTCAACATGGGCAGCTTCCCGGCTGAAAAATGATTTGGGGATGAACAGCGGGAAATACGCATTCTGATGTCCTGTATCCTTAAACATGCGGTCAAGTGCTGCCTGCATTTTCTCCCAAATAGCATATCCGTGGGGTTTAATCACCATGCATCCCCTCACGGCAGAATTTTCGGCCAGCCCTGCTTTGATTACCAGATCGTTATACCATTGCGAATAATTCTCTGAACGTGTTGTTAAAACTTTCGCCATAATGAGTTTTGGTATGAAATTTGTTATTATTTTTATGAATTACATTGAAAAAACGGATGCAAGTTTACTAAAATAATCGGGAGGAACAAACCATGAGAACACCACTGTCCATAATGCTGATAATGACCGCAGTGCTTACGGCCTGCTCAGCAGGGTTCCATACAACCGGCACCGTAACCGATGATATTTATTATTCTCCAAAGGACAGGGCAGTGGTTGCCTCAGCCCCTGTTCCTGCCTCTAATACCCAGGTCAGTCAGCCGGTCAATGAAACCACTGCAGAAGAGAATCAGACCATGTCGGATTATGAGAAATACCGGCTTGCAAAAGAACAAAATCTTTATGGTTCTGATACTGTGACTACTGCTAACCAGCAGGAATATTATTCCAGCCAGGAAGAAGGCGAAAACTACCAATCCGACTATGTGCCGGATGATCAGAAAAAATCAGTTGTGATCAATAATTATTACGGGTACGACCCTTATGATTATGACTACTATTATACGGCCCGGATAAGAAGATTCCATTCTTCCTTTTACTGGGGCTGGGGGTATTATGATCCTTTCTTTACCGATCTTTACTGGTACACTTACAATCCTTGGGACTGGGGCATCAGCATTTACGCCGGATATCCATACTGGGGCTTCAGTTTAGGCTGGGGATATGACCCCTACTGGTACTCATTCGGTTACAGGCCTTACTACTGGGCGTGGTACGATCCCTGGTATGGAAATTACTGGTACGGCTACCGTCACGGTTATTATCGTGGATTTTATGATGGATATTACGGATTTTATTCACCCTACTATTATTACTCAACACCGTATGTTTACCGTAACGATGTGGCCTATGGCAGAATTTATAATAGGAACAGCGACAGGAGCCGTGCAGGCGGATCAGCAGGACGATTCAGCAATGGATACTCAACCGCCTCTGACAGAACTGTCGCAGGAAGGAGTTATAATGTTTCAACTACCGGGCGCAGATCATTCTCTGACGGCGGTACGTTGAAGAACGGCACAGCTGCTTCTCGTGCGGCAGAAAATACCAATACCTCAACTACCGGACGTCGTTCTACAGGATATTATAATAACCCGAATTCAAACCGCGGCAACATCACTACAACCCGGGTACCTTCAGGACGATATGGTCAGGGTTCATCAGGTAATACCGGGGTCCGTTCTTCCGGATCCACCGGTGCCGAACGTAGAAATTACCAGCCCGTATATAGCAGACCTTCAGGCAGTACGGGTACATACAACACACCGCGTCGCAGTCCTTCTACGTACAACTCTCCTGAGAGGAGCCGCACTTATTATGGCAACTCCGAAGGCAGTTATACACGTCCTTCCTATAACAGAAGTTCCGGATCAAGTTCTTCAGGTAATAATTACCGTTCAGGGAGTTCCGGTTCCTACAGCCGTTCTTCCGGCAGTAGTAGCCGTTCCTATGCTCCTTCCGGAAGTTCCGGACGATCCTATAGCTCTGGTAGTTCAGGTAGCTCCGGTCGCTCATACAGCTCAGGGAGTTCAGGACGTTCATACAGCTCAGGAAGTTCTGGAAGCTCCGGACGTTCCTATAGTTCAGGCAGTTCTGGCAGTTCCGGCAGGTCTTCTTCTTCCTCTTCATCTTCAGGAGGGCATAGAAGGTAGCTCAGCACAAGAAAAATATTCACGTTTGGTTGCTGGAGAACCAACTTCCGGCCACCAGAAAGGAAAAAATTTGCTATAAAATTCAATAAATATGAGACGATTTTTAATAACAGGTGTGATTCTGATGAGCAGCAGCCTTTTTCTGCTGGCCCAGAACGATGGTGATGCAATAAGGTTCAGTCAGTACTTTCCTATGGGTACAGCACGTTCTGTGGCTATGGGTAGTGCTTTCGGAGCCCTGGGTGCTGATTTTTCTGCCCTCAGCATCAATCCCGCCGGAATCGGCGTTTACCGGAAGAGTGAACTGACGTTTACTCCAGATATCTATTACGATAAAACAAAATCAACCTTTTATTCCCAGAATTACAGCGATTTCAAGTACAAGTTCCTTTTCAATAACCTGGGAGGGGTATTTGCTTTTAACAGCAGCCGAGACAAGGGCTGGGTAGGCGCTGCCATCGGAGTGGGATATAACCGGCTGGCCGATTACAACCGGAATGTTACTATCTCTGCCTCCAACACAGAAAGTTCCCTGCTTGATGAATTTGTTTTTTATGCCGATGGAATTGATACAAGCAGGCTCAATTCAAATTATGAATTGCTGGCATGGAAAACGGATCTTATGTACCTCCCGGACAATGAAAATATGCCATGGGCCTATGCTTCCGATATGAACTATTATGATTTCGGGCTGGGGCAGTGGGTAAGCAATTATGGACAGTCTCAGGAGCGTCATATAGTTACTAAAGGCGGCATTGATGAGTACTCCATTACATTTGGTGCCAATTACAGCCATATGCTTTACTTTGGAATGTCACTCGGTTTAAACCGTTTGTTATATGACGAAAGCAAGGAGCATACTGAATGGGATGCAAACAATACCATCGATTATTTCCAATCCTTTACATTCAGTGAATATTTTTACACCCGGGGTACGGGATTTACGGCTAAATTCGGGCTTATAGCCAAACCGATCGAAATGGTCCGGCTTGGTTTTTCCTTACATTTGCCTACGTTCTATAATCTGGAAAGCGAATTTTCCACTTCCATGAAGTCGTATTTTGATTCGGGAAACCCCTCTTCCATGAGTGCCCGTTCCGGTGTGACCGTTACCGATTACAGAGTTGTTACTCCGTTGCGGATGGTGTTCAGCGGTGGCCTTCAGTTCGGGAAAATGGGTATAATAAGTGCCGATTACGAGCTGATTGACTATACATCGGCAAAGATCGATGGTGACCTGGAAAATTATGATGATATCAATAAAAATATTCAGGATTACTATCGATCAACCGGCAACCTGCGGCTTGGCGGGGAACTGAAACTGGGGAATCTTGCATTGAGAGCAGGATATGCTCACTACGGAAGTCCCTATGCATCAGGCCAATTGAATGCAAAAGCTTCCCAATCCATCCTTTCAACCGGTTTCGGAGTGCGTTCCGGCAATATATTTCTTGATTTTGCCTACGCATATGCTATGCGCGATTTTCGCCATTCAATGTATTATGCCGGCTTCGAAGGAGAGGGTGGGGTAGAATACTACAGCCAGTTGAAGCAGAATACATCCCGGTTTATGGCTACCATTGGTTTCCGCTTTTAAGGATTCTGTCCTGTATGCTGATTACAGGTGAGGATGACCAGACATATAATGGTCGTCCTCTTTTTTTTCATGATAAACAATTGAAGCTTTAAGTATTTCTGGAGCATCGGGTCCTGCATTGAAAATTAAATCGAGTATGCTGAGATTGGGCACAAATCCGAACCTTTGTTGAAATACCTGAAAATAGCGCGCTGGTTTGAAAAACGGATCGTGTTTTCGGTGCGATGATTTGGGGTGCATTATGTTCCGGTAATCGGCCAAATCATTCCAGTTGTTTTCCCATCGCTCCGAAAAGTTTATCTGGCTGTTGATCTCAAGAATCTGCAGTGTGGTCTTCATAAGCGAGAGGTTCCAGTCCCATAAACCCGTAATTTGTTTCTCGTATAAGTCATGAAAGGCATCAGCATAATACAAAAAAAACGGTGCGTTCCGGTAGGCCGATTCAATGGCTCTCCAGTGTATAATGTCCCAGCGTTTGGTATAATCAATACACACTTCAGTATAGCGGGGGTTAGGAGAATCTCCGGTAATTACAGGAACACTCAGCGATAGGGGTCCGTTTGCACTTAAAATGATGCAACGGTTGAGGTAACTCTGACGGTTGTAGTTCGCATGTTTTTCAATAATAATACCGGTGTGCAGGAAGAATTTTGTGAAATACTGTACCGGAGCATTGTAGAAAAGAGGCAAAAGGGCTTTTTCAGGGACCATGACCGATCAGAGTTTGTTGATCATGCTGGCAAAAAATCCTGCTCCAAATCCATTGTCAATATTCACAACCGCAATGCCTGACGAACAACTGGTGAGCATGCCCAGGAGAGCTGAAAGTCCTTGAAAATTAGCTCCGTAGCCAATACTTGTCGGCACGGCTATAACCGGGCGGGAGATAAGTCCGGCAACGATGCTGGGCAATGCCCCTTCCATTCCTGCAATAACCACCACAATACGTGCATTCCGTATTCTGGGAAGATTGTCAACCAGCCTGTGGATGCCGGCTACACCTACATCAAATATCCGTTCTACCCGGTTGCCGAAGATTTCGGCTGTAATTGCTGCTTCCTCGGCTACCGGAATATCAGATGTGCCTGCAGTAACTACTGCAATATAGCTGGAAGGAATTTCCGGTTCTTTCTTTTTGATGGTAATGGTCCGCGCCAGCGGATGATAAACGGCTTCATTATAAATACCCTTAACCGCTTCAAACATTTCGGGTGTTGCTCTGGTAGCCAGGATATTGTTGTCTTTTGTAAGCATAAATGCAACAATATCCCGCACCTGCTCCACGGTTTTACCTGAACAGAATATTACTTCAGGGTAGCCGGTGCGCATTTCGCGGTGATTGTCAATTTTTGCAAAACCAAGGTCACGGTAAGGCATATCCCTCAGTGTCTGATAGGCTTCGTCAGGATTGATTCTGCCCTGGCTCACTTCCTGCAGCAATTTTTTGATTTCTTCAGGTGACATACTCAGAATTTTTGTGGGTATTTTTTTAGTGATTCTTATTTCTCTTCCGGATGCTCAGGTTTGCGGTATCCTTCCAGATCAAGGGTTACAAAGCGGTAACCGAGATCTTTCAGGTGAGCTATAATCTTCCTCAGCTGAGTTGATGAAACCAGGCGCGACATAATGTGCTCAGGTACTTCAATCCTTGCAATTTCTCCGTGATGTCTGACGCGAACGTCAGGAAAGCCGGCTGAATGAAGGTACCTTTCGGCATTTTCAATGTTTCGGAGCAGGTTTTCGGTAACATGGGTATTGTGGGGAATCCGCGTAAGCAGACAGGCATATGCCGGTTTATTAGCTGTTGGAAGACCAAGAATGGCTGATAGTTTTCTGATTTCGTCCTTCCCGAGACCAGCTTCAAGAAGCGGACTGTGCACACCCAGTTCTTCCAATGCCTTTCGGCCAGGCCGGTAGTCAAATGCATCATCGGCATTGGTGCCGTCGGCAATATGCCGGTAACCACGCTGTTTGGCTTCTATTATTAATTCGTCAAATAATGCTTTTTTGCAAAGATAACAACGATCCGGTGGATTGTTGGCAAGAGTCACAGGGGGGGCCACCTGAATAATACAATGAGGAATCTTCATCTGGGAGGCAAGTTCAGAGGCTTCCTGCAATTCCCATTGGGGTATATATGGTGTGGATACTGTAAGTGCAAGAACTTTGCCTGGCAGAGCATCGCTGGAGGCTTTCAGCAGAAATGTGCTGTCAACTCCTCCTGAAAAAGCAACAGCCAGGCTTCCAAATTGCTTCAGCCGTACATAAAGAGACTGGTAACCGGTATGGTCTTTGATCAGCATGAACTATCGTGTAAAGAGAACTTCATTTATCTGGCGGTAAATTTCACTCAACGGAATGTTCTTTTCCTTTGCCAGGCGCTTACAATCCTCGAATTCGGGCTTGCTGCGAAGTATCTTCCCGTTATACACTGCGTGCTTGATCCGTACCTTGCCTGCAGGAACCGAAATTTCTTCTGTTGTACGTCCCAGCATTTCTTTTGAAACGGGAAATTTTCTTATTCCAAGGGAAGTTGTCTCTGAAAGAATAAAGCTGGAGACGGCATCAGTAAGATGCTCGGAACATAAAACACTAAGGGTTACAGCAGGCCGGGATTTTTTCATGATAATTGGTGTTAGAAATACGTCGTCTGCTCCCAGCCCAAGAATGCGTTCAAAGAGGTAATCGTATATCTCCGGATTCATGTCATCAATATTGCACTCAATCATCCACCAACGGTTGTTGTGCTGTTTGTCGGGCATTGTTCCAAGGTACACCCTGAGCAGATTAGGTATTTCCATTTGCTTGTGGCCAAGACCATAGCCTATTTTCTGAATGATCAGATGAGTTTCCTGGGTGAATTCATCTACCAACTCTGCCAGTATGGCTGCTCCGGTTGGGGTAGTTGTTTCAAAAGGAAACCCTCCGGTCAACACAGGAATATCTTTGAGGATCTCTGCAGTTGCAGGTGCAGGAACAGGTAATTTTCCGTGGGCAGTATCTGCAAACCCACCACCAAGGCGGGGAGGAGTGGCATAAACAGCAGCTGGTTTGAAGTAGTTATAACATACGGCAGCTCCCACAATATCTACAATCGAATCAATGGCACCGACTTCGTGAAAATGGACATTTTCAACTGAGACTCCATGCACCCTGGCTTCTGCAACAGCAATCCGTTCAAATATTCGTATACTCAGTTCCTTCGTTTCATCTGAAAGCGTACTTTTCTCAATCATTCTTTTAATTTCGCTCCAGCTTCGGTGTTCTTCATGATCATGTTTTGATACCATAGCACTTTTCCCCTGCATCACAAGGACGTCAACCAGGGTACCTTCTATACCGTTTTTCTTATCTCGTTCAATCCTGAATTTAAAAGGAAGTTCCCCTAATTTACTGAGTTCCGATTCAAGATATTCTTTTGGTACTCCCAGATCGAGCATGGCAGCAAGATTCATATCTCCGCTGATGCCGGCAAAGCAATCATAAAATAAAATTTCCATCAGCTGTGTGACTTTTGTGAATGCGTAAAAATAAATCAAACTGCCGGTTATGCAATATGTTATTTGGTGTCGTAGGAAGGGCGGACAAAAGAAATTTTTACAACTAGTTAATCGAAGTACCATGAATTAACAAATTCAACCGGGCTAATAAAAATTTTTGTTAAGCCCGGATTGCGCATCAGGAGAGTAAGCGAACTGATGCGCAGAGCGTATGGCTTGCGTACAGGCATCCGGGCAAATCCCGCTGGAACGGAGTGAAAGCGGCCCGCAGGGCATATTGCGCGGTTCTTTAGCGCAATGTGGGTTAAACCCGGATTATGCATTAGAAGCTTAAGCGAACTAATGCATAGTGGGTTAGCTTAAGGCCTGGCATCCGGGTTAACCCCGATGGAACAAAGTGAAATCGGCCTAACAGGCACAATACGCATTGTATAATGCGTATTGTGGGTCAAAACTTATAAGATTA
>CAZJQN010000060.1:0-21091 GCA_964548125.1 uncultured Bacteroidales bacterium
CTTTGTTCCATCGGGGTTAGCCCGGTTGAATTTGTTAATTCATGGTACTTCGGTTAAATAATCTGCATTTTGATCTTTTGACCTTTATGCTCTGACGGGCAAATGGATTTGGGATTATTCCGGATTTCCAGTGACCTTCATGCCCTGATGGACAAATGAAATGAATGTTAATTCGGGTTTCTATTGTCCTTCATGGTACTTGGGTTTAAGCTTCCATGGCCATTTGTGGTTGTTTTCAAATACAAGCACCTCTTTCAGGGCAAAACGGGTTTCTTCAACGCCTCCGGCGTAGGGGAGCTACTGGACCGGCCTACCATGGACATGACCATGGACATTGGACTTCGAAACCTCCGGTTTCATTATTTACTATTTTGAAGAGATGTAAGGCCTTTAACAATGGATGTAACCATGGACGTTGGAATTAGAACTCTCCGGTTTCTCTTGTGCCGGCATTGAGGAATCAGTAGCGAAAGAAAATGAATGTATAACAGATGGCATTAGAACTTAGGCAAACAGCATATTTTCATAGACAAAACCAGATTTCGCTTAATCAGTCCCTGGTCTGGGAAGGCTTTCAGGTTAACATAACCGTCGCACTCTTGTTTTAAGGGTAATGTGCAGGTTCAGGTGATCGGAATTTTCCAGTAAAACAATACCCGGCTTTTTACCAGGTTCGAACGAACCCAGCATGGAGTCCATTCCAAGTGCTCTGGCTCCGTTGTAACAGGCCCATGTTAGGAGTTCTTGCAGTGTTATTTCCGGAAAGAACACGGAGATGGTCTTCAGTTCATCCAGCATGGAAATCCTGTTGTTTGATGCAAGGCTGTCGGTTCCGATACAGATTGTGCAGTCTTTTTTGCGAAAGAGATCGATCGGAGGCAGGCTGTTTTCAATATAAAGGTTGGCATTGGGGCATAGGACCCAAAACAAATGCTTATGTAGAGACAAAGCGTAATCAATGTCTTCTTCGGTTGTAAAGGTATTATGCACCAGAAGAACTTGTGTTTTTAACGGCAACAGGGGAAGAAAGGCCCGGATGGAACTGATTTTCCCGGTAAAAGTATCTTCGGTTCGGGTATGGAGCTCATTTAACATTTCGGCCAGGTCTCCTTTGCCTGACCGAAAGAATTTATTTTCTGAAGCGGTTTCCTGATTGTGAATGCTCAGCGGGAAACCTTTTTCGGCGGATAAAGAAGCAATTAGCGAAAACAGTTTTTGTGAAACAGTATAGGGGGAATGGGGGGTAACTGATATAGAAGCAAATGGAGCAGACTCGGATTGACTGTTCACAAGCCTGTGAAAAATATCCATTCCTTTTTCCCAGGCATTTGCACGGGAAGCAGGCAGATCGAGAAGTTCAACAAAATGATGCACCCGTACCGGGAGTTGCTTTTTTTCCGGTATTCCCGCATCTGTGTTAAGAATATTTGCTATCGCAGAAATCCCGTCCCGATACATTTCCTGAATGGCTGTGTCAATTGCTGATGCGATTTCCTTCTGAGGAGGAACAGGAAGGGCAGCCATTCTTGCCAGGAAACGGGGAAGGCCACTGTGCATGGGTATCATTTTACGACACCAAGAAAACTCCAGGTGGGTATGTGTATTAACAAAGCCCGGAACAAGAATTCCGTTATAAAATTCAGTGGAAGCTTTTTCAAAGTTTTGCAATGGGAGTGATCCTACCGACAGGATGGTACCCTGTTCATCCACTTCTATTACCCCGTTTTTAATAGGGGGAGAAGTCACCGGGAAAACCCATGTTGCTCCAATCCGGCGGGTGGGCATACTACTGTGTTTTATTTGTCGGTGCGGAAGCTTTATACAGGAGTCTGATATCCTGTATTTCGCAATGCTTACTCCATTCTCCGGGAAGAGGGTCGGAATGAATAATATATCCGCGAATACGGGTAAAGAGGGTATCCGTGAGATTGGCAGAAATCGTATAGTTTTCCCATTTTTCAGTACGCAGAAAATGTTTGATGGGAAACATTCTGCGGGAGCCGTTGGGTGTCCCGTTGTCATACCAGAACCAGATCATGGTACGGGGATTCATGGACCCGTCGTCGTTGTATAATTTTGCCCGGAAAAACAGTGTATAGGTTCCCGGGCCTTTGACCGGCAGGTCAAATTCAATCATTTCACGGGATCCGTCGGCAGGAAATGACCAGTTTCTCTTGCGATCCCAGAGGTCTGTTCCCTCAGCAGGAAGAATTGCTTTTTCTTCCTCTTCGTTCAGCCTGCCTTCTTCCTGACTCAGGTTACGCAGTACCCGCTCGTAAATCTTCTCAAACTTTGCCGGGTTACCAGAAAGTTCAGCCAGTGTAGAATCAAACAGTTCCCTTGAATAATGGTATTTTTTCAAGATATAGTCTGAATAAGTAATGGAGTCAACTGAACCAAACCTGCTCCGGATGACGGGAAGGTTTGCCATAGCATCCGCCTTATGGATTTCGGTGAGGATCTTTACCATATCCCGGTCGGGGATAAGGTTTTTGTTTCTGTTATCCGAACAGGAAAACAGGAAAATGAAAAGTACGAGAGAAAATTTCCATTTCATGCGGTTAAAGGTAGTGAGAAAAACAAGAAGAGGGAAATGGAAATGGAATAATCAACATCGGGTCCGTTGGAAGGTACTGATCAGTATTCTTTTATGATGGCAAAGGTTAGATACATATCAACATCTTGTTTCATAAGTTCATCAAACTCATAAGCAAATTCTTTGCGCAGAATTGCATTACGAAGAGCATGTGGGAATGATAAATATTTTGTTAATTTAACATCAATTTACAATAAAGAAATTTCAAATTGAAAACAAATCGGTATATTTTTATTTCACTTGTTGCGCTTGAATGCCTTCTGGTGGCCGGATATGTTCTTGATTACTTCTATGGAAACCCGGAAGGGTACCTTCACAAGCTGTTATGTATTGAGGATGAGAACACAATACAATCGTGGTTTTCATCCCTTCAGCTGTTTGTTGTCAGCTGGTATTTCTTTGGGCTGGCCTTTACCTTCGGAAACATCAGAAGCCGCAAATTCTGGGCACTTTTTCTACTGGCGGCAGGTTTTCTGTTCCTGTCGGCCGATGAAATAATAATGGTGCACGAGACAATCGGGTATGCCATTATGCCGGAGGATGCCAGAGCAGGGACGCGATGGTGGTATTCCGGCATATGGGGTTTCATTCTGGGACCTATATTGTTTGGGTTCCTTATGTATCTCTTCTGGTCCTTGCGTGATATATTCAAGGGTAATATGCATCTTTTGTGGAGAAGTCTGGCAGGGGTTATAATTTTTATCGGTGCTGCCACCGTTATGGATGAGCTGGCTAATCTGTTTCCTTATAAAAGCAATGGCCAGTTTATTGAAACTATACTCGAAGAAGGCGGAGAAATGCTGGGTATAAGCTTAATACTGTGGGCCGCGATGGATCTTTGTGTTCAAAAGAAAATTCCCCTGTTCCCGGTGGGGAAAGGGGAATATTCTGAACAAAGCGATATTACAGAATAAAAGTTATACCAAATTTACCTCCGGCTGTTGTGCTTCCTCCGCCCAGTTCCAGATTCAGCCCGAAATTTTTGTTAAGGAAATATCTTCCTCCGACCTGGCCTCCCAGACCAACACCTGAGGCATGCGTACCCGGATAATTAGCCGGCGATGACCAGATAAAAAAACCAAGATTCAGACCGGCATAAAAATCCCATTGACTGGGAATATCAAGAAGCGTATTAAAGTGATAATTCCCGTTTCCGACAATTCCAATGATAGAGTTTGTATAGTTCACATGGTTGATACGTTCGATATATGACCGGAAAGAACCTTCCAGACCAACCGTAATATCCCTGTGCACACCTACATCAAATCCGGCATATACAGGAAGCCCCCAGCCCGAAAGTCCAATTCCTGCATTAATTTGTTTGCCTCCCACCGGCATGGGGCATTGTGCCGAAAGACTTGCTGTTGCCAACATTACCACAAAAAGCAGAATCAGTAATCGTTTCATAATATTCCGATTTTAAACATAATGAATTAACAATGTGCAAAGATAGTACAATTCCTTTTGTTTCCTGCTTTGGGATGTGCATCTGGTTTTCAGCACATTCTGACAATTTTTGGATGGAAAATACCCAGGATATCCACCAGTTCTGCCTGAAGTGACATCACTTCTCCAATGTCTTTATATGCCATAGGGGCTTCGTCAGTATCGCCACCGATTAATTCCACTCCATGCTTTTGAAGCAGTTCATACAGTTGTTTTTTAGTAATCTGGCTTTTAGCCTGGGTTCGGGAAATGCGTCGTCCGGCGCCATGAGATGAGGAACAAAGGGACAGGGGATTTCCTCGTCCTCTGATGAGATATCCCGGAGCAATCATCGTTCCCGGGATGACGCCTGTATCATTTTTTGCGGCAGGTGTCGCTCCTTTCCTGTGAATGATCAGCTCGCGTCCGCTCACAGGATCTTTTTCCTTCCAGGCAAAATTGTGATGATTTTCGATTCGGAGAATCCATTGTTCACGAAGTTCTTCGGCAATTCTCCGATGAATTATTTCATGATTGGCGGCTGCATAATCACCAGCCAGAGTCATGGCTTTCCAGTATTCCTGTCCTTCAGCACTCCGGAGATCGAGCCAGGAAAGGTTGCCTGCTTCACCCGTAAGCCCGCTTTTTTCTTTGGCAATTCGGGTATAATGCCGTGCAATTTCGGCTCCCAGATTACGTGAACCCGAGTGGGAAAGTATGCCAACATAACGGCCTGGCGGTATCGGAAAGGGTGACGGGTCAGGAATTTCCACAAACCCTATGTCGACAAAATGATTTCCGTGACCGGAGGTTCCCAACTGTTCATACGCCTTGTCTTTCATCTTTTTCAGGAGTGGAATTTCCCTGAATTCTTCCCTGTCCAGCACCGGGTGCTCCTTGCGGCCTTTGAAGTAATCATCGCCAAAAAAGGTATTCCTGATGAGAATTTTCCTGAAAAAGTCATTTGATTCTATAAGTTTTTCCGGTGAAATAGCAAAGACGGAAAGGCAAACACGGCAGCCGATATCCATTCCCACTCCGAACGGAATAATGGCATTTTCGGTAGCCAGTACCCCTCCAATAGGCAAACCATACCCTGCATGGGCATCGGGCATCAGGGCACCTGAGATAGCAACCGGCAGTCGTGCGGCAAGCTCCATTTGCTGAATAGCCTTCGGATCAATATATTTCTTTCCAAAGATGGTATAAGGTACAGGTTCTTCTCTGAGTTTGTAAGGGTGGTTAGTTACTTTTCTCCCGGCTGGAAAAAGGATCTCTGAAAGAAAAGGATGCTGATCGCGCAGGGTGGGTTGCGAGGACAATTCTCTCAACAGTTCAAGTGCCTCAGACTTCCGGAGGTGCGGGTAATGCTTCTGCAGAATTTTGCTAATGCGGGAAGCATCAACATTCACAATTCCTGCTTTTTGCAATTCCCTGGCTTTCAACTGAACTTTTTTCATTGTGCCGGTTTTACCCAATGCTAAGTTAAGCAAAACAAGCCGTTTATCCGATATCAGGAATCAGGAGAATGAAGAGATCCCCTCAGAAAATTCCTTAGCACTTATTCGTACCGCAGTGCTTCAGCCGGATTACGCAGAGCGGCCTTGTATGTCTGCCAGAGAATGGTTCCGATAGAGATTAGAATAACCAGAAAGGTTGTCATTATAAAAACCAGCGGGTCAAGGTGAATACGATAGGCAAAATCGGTGAGCCAGTTTTTGAGGTAAAACCATGCCAGAGGCCAGGCTATAAGAGATGCGATGGCAATCAGGGTTATGGTTTCAGAAGAGAGAAGAAACACGATGGACCAGGGGTCACTGCCCATGATTTTTCTCACGCCTATTTCTTTTGTCCGTCGTGTAATTGAATAAGAAACAAGTCCCAGAAGGCCAAGGCAGGCAATGCTGATGGCAAGTATGGTAAAGAAGAGCGCCAGGTTTCCCGTTCGTTTTTCTTCCTGGTATTGCTTGTGTAGTTCGTCATCAATGAAGAAGTACTGAAATGGTTCGTTGTTGGTAAATTTGTTCCAGAGATTTTCAACCTGTGCAATAGTATTCTGCATTCCTGCCGGTTTCAGACGAACAGAAACAATACCCCAGGTCCAGTCTTTTGGACGAAGCATAAAAATAGAAGGCTTGATTTCAGAACGAAGGGATTCAATATTGAAATCGTTCACAACGCCGATTACCTGAAGAAACTTGTATTTACCATCAAAGGCCGGCAGTATGAAACGGGTTTTGGTAATGTCTTCTATCCCGAACTGCCGTTTTGCAACTTCATTAATTACGGCAGCAGTAGAATCCGATGCAAAATCGGATGAGAGATACCGGCCTTCTACCAGTTTGAGCTGATAGGTTTCAGCAAATTGGTCATCTGTCCAGAAAGTTTGCATCAGGTACGTCTTATTAGCTTCTTTTCCTTCCATTCCGTATCCGTTGTAATTGTTCAGCCGGCCGGGAATGGCAGTACTCACGCAGACATTTGTGACTCCGGGAAACTTCTTTACTTCTTCAATAAAAACTTTCTGATTTTCTCGCAGGGAACCGCCCCGTTCGATTACGAGAAGGTTTTCCTTGTTAAATCCCAGATCTTTGGTTTGCAGGAATTTTAACTGCTGGTAAATAACAACCGTTCCGCACAAAATAGCAACTGAAATAATAAACTGAAGGGTGACCAGGATTCTGCGCAGGGAGGTGTTTCCTTTTCCCTGTGAAAATCCGCTTTTTAACACTTTGGCGGGGGAATAGGTTGAAAGGAGAAAGGAAGGATATATACCTGCCAGAATTCCGATTACTACTGCAGCTGTTAGCAAAACCGCCCACATAAGGGAACCTCCGAACAGGTTCAGACTGATAGAGAGGTTCATGGTATTATTAAACCATGGGATAACAAGATCGACAAGAATCAATGCGAAAATCAGAGCAATAAAGGTAATGATCACTGATTCGGTAAGAAATTGAAAAACAAGTGTTTTCCTATCCGACCCGGCTACTTTACGGATACCAACTTCCCTTGCTCTTGTGGCCGAACGGGCTGTAGCCATGTTCATATAATTAATACAGGCCATGATAATGATGAAAGCAGCAATAAAGGAGAAGATGACAAGGTATTTTTTATTCACTGCGGGAACTATCCCTCCCTGCACTGAGTTATCGAGGTGGACATCCAGAAGGGGTTGCATTTTGTATCCATACTGGTTGCCTGCACTAAGCCATTCCTCCAGTTCAATTCCCATAATGGATTTTATTTCTGGGCCGGCATATTTTCTCAGCATCTCAGGTAGTTTATCTTCCAGCTGCTGCGAGGGAAAACCGTTTTGCAGCTGGACATAGGTATAAAAGCTGTTGCTGAGCCACTTTGTCAGGTCATAGTATTTTATTGACCTGAAGGTGACAACCATGTTAAAACGGAACTGGGAGTTGACGGGAGGATCCTGGGCAACGCCTGTAATCCGGTACCATGTGGTATCGGATTCAAATCGGATCAACTTTCCAATGGGGTCGGTGTCGCCAAACATTCTGGATGCAGTTGTTTTGGTGAGAACAACCGTGTTGGGTTCCGTGAGAACCGTTTTGGGATCACCTTTCAGGAGTGGAAAGGTGAACATGGTAAAAAAACCTGAATCGGCATACAGAATGTTGTTTTCGAGAAAACTTTTATCGTCGATTTTAATGAGGGTATTACCGGTTTCCTGTATCCGCACGGCATCTACAACTTCGGGGAAATCTTTTTTCAGTGTGGGCCCCAGGGGAGCACAGGTCCACGCGCCGCGCAGACGGTCTTCCCCTATTTTCCCATCCAGATACAGCCGGTATATATTGTTTGCATTTGTATGAAAAGTGTCATAATGTTTTTCTCCCAGCACGTACAGCAGAATCAGGATAGCACTGCCCAGCCCTATGGCAAGACCGGTGATGTTAATGAATGTATATCCTTTCTGCCTCCATAAGACACGCAGGGCAACCTTGAAAAAACTGGTAAACATGGGCTGTTTGTTTATAATTCTTTTAACAGAGCTTTAAAGCAAATAATATACCATTACAAATAATTCAATAATCTGCAAATAGTTATGTAAAAATCATTTTCTCTTTCTGGTTAGTAAAATGTCCGCTTTCGAACATTCGGATGTACGAAATCAGACAGGTTGCTGTTGTCTTATTCCCCCTGATTTTCAGGCTGGTATCCGGTATCTTCTTCCAGGAAGGGCGAAGAAGCTGCCTGAACGGCAAGCTGATCACATCGGGTGTTCTCAGGATGGTCGTTATGTCCTTTCAGCCAGTGGAATTTAACCTGATGCCGGCGGAAGAGTTCAAGAAACTGTTTCCACAGATCGGAATTCTTCTTCTTGGCAAAGTTCTTCTTTTCCCATTCAAAAACCCAGCCTTTTTCTACAGCATCTACCACATATCGGGAATCGCTGTAAACATTCACAATTGTACCCGGATATTTAAGCATTTTCAAGGCTTCAATAACAGCCATCAGTTCCATCCGGTTATTGGTGGTAAGCCGGAATCCACGGGCGACTTCCTTTCGGTGATTTCCTGAAACAAGGATAATCCCGTAACCTCCGGGGCCGGGATTTCCTCTGGCAGCGCCGTCGGTGTAAACCGTTACCTGATGGGCCATGGCCGGTTTCTATTCAATAATCTGCATTTCGTTCAGCAAATGTGATGCCCCGGCAAACTTATCAATAATGAACAGCACATACCGGATATCGACGCAAATAGTTTTTTGTTTTTCGGGGTCATACTGTATATCGCCGGTCATTCCTTCCCAGTTTCCGTCAAATGCAATCCCTACCAGTTCGCCGTTAGCGTTCATCACCGGACTGCCTGAATTTCCTCCGGTAATATCGTTGTTTGTTATAAAGCATACCGGCATTTCGCCGTTTTCTCCGTAGCGGCCATAATCTTTGTTTCTGAACAGTTCTTTCAGTTTGGGTTCTACTTTAAAATCAAGGCTTCCTGGATCTTCTTTCTCGATCACACCTGCCAGGGTTGTTTTGTAATCGTAAAACACAGCGTCCATGGGTTTATAATCACCCACAGTGCCGTATGTAAGCCGCATGGTACTGTTGGCATCAGGGTAAAATACCCTGTTGTTCTGCATCTCCATTAGACCGGTCAGAAAGAGCCTCTGCCCGCGGTCAAGATTTGCATTGAAACGCGACATCATGGCATCAATTTCAAAATATTTTGAAAGAAATGACTTCAGCAGAACAATCACCGGGTCTTTGTCCAGTTTATTCAGATCGGGTTTGCTCAGGAAATTCAGGAACAGATCTTCTTTGGCGAAAATGGATTTAGAATACAGGTAATCTACGTACCGGTTATAGTCTCCTTTGAACTTTTTCTGAATGGTACTGAAAATATCAGGATGAAATTCTGAAGGCACATTATCATAAAAGAGTTTCAGCATGGCAGTGGCAGTCTTCTTGTCAGTTTCAAGGTTAAAATCTTTATAGAATTTATGTGCGTCTTTTCTGATTTCGTCAGCGTAGGTTTTTGCGCGCGCGGCACTGTCTTTTCCGAACCGCAAAGACATATAAAGTTTATCGATAACCAGCGAATATTCAAGGATTTCGATGCCATTGTACAGGGCTTCCATCATGTATTGCGATGCCTGAACGTATTCTTTCCTTCCGTCGTATGCATCACGTATTAGCTGGAGGGCATTGCCATAACGGGCTTTTCTTTCCGGATCGGCCGCTACCCAGTCAGAAAATTCTTTTTCCAGTGCCTGTCTTTCTCCGATCAGGGGCAGAAGCCTGAACCCTCTCTGTTGGCCAATGGAATATTTGTAATAGTTGCTGGAAGTGGCATATTTGTCAGCATACTGCAGCCTTATTTTCGGATCAGCGTTCATATCGCGCTGCCAGATATCAAGTTTCATACCCCGTACTTTGATCCGTATGGGATTGGTAATCTGCTGTGTTTCCAGTATTCCCCATGAAGGAAGGTAACGGTCAGTTCTGCCGGGGTAACCCATAATCATGGTATAGTCTCCTTTGTGTACCCCTTTGATTGATACAGGAAGGAATTTTCTGGGCTTCAGGGGAACGTTGTTGGGTGAATACTCAGCCGGAGAGCCATCGGGTGCGCAATATACCCTGAAAATGGAAAAATCGCCGGTATGCCTGGGCCACATCCAGTTATCGGTATCACCCCCAAATTTACCTATTGACGAAGGAGGGGCCCCGACCAGTCGCACATCTTTATATGTTTGATAAACAAGAAGATAAAACTTATTTCCATCGAAAAACGATTCTACCTTAGCCTCGTATTTGTTCACGCTGTCAGTAGCTTCTTTTACAATTTTCTCGCTGATTTCCCTGATTTTTTTGCTGCGTTCGTCTTCCGTCATGTCGTAAGTGAGAACTGAAAGGATGCGGTCGCTCACATCTTCCATGCGGATGAGAAAAGTGACCGTTTTTCCTGGATTAGGAAGTTCCTGGTCGCGCGTCATGGCCCAGAAGCCGTTGGTCAGGTAATCGTGTTCAAGTGTGCTGTGCGCCTGTATTTCGCTGAATCCGCAATGGTGATTTGTCAGGAGAAGTCCTTCAGCCGAAATGAACTCGGCAGTACACATGCCATGATCAAGTGCAACTACTGCATCTTTCAGTGAGGAATGATTAATACTGTAAATATCTTCAGCTGAAAGCTTAAGTCCAAGCTGTTGCATTTTACCGATATTCAGTCTTTCAACCAGCGGAAGAAGCCACATGCCTTCGTCGGCAAAAAGGCGGAATGAGAAAGAAATAAGAAGCGCCAGAAACAGAAAGAATTTTTTCATATTACACTTTTAAAAGGTTATTGTTTAGCCTGTCTAATTGAATCTTCCGTTGATTTGCCGGTTGCTACCGACGGGTCAACAGGGCACTTTTTCAGCACCTAACTTTGGTTTCAAAACTAATGATTTTTTTTACGTGAAGAGTTCTTTCTGAACTGGATGCAAAAAAGACTTCCGGTGATGGGGTGAGGGACCGGCTTGGCTGAGTGCCTGCCGGTGGAAAAGGGTAGGGTATCCTTTGTTTTTATTCCATCCGTATTGTGGAAATTCTTCATGCAGTTGCAGCATATAATCGTCGCGAAATGTTTTGGCAAGCACCGAAGCAGCAGCAACGGAGGCATATAGGTCATCGCCCTTTACGATGCAGCGATGGGGTATATTCTTATAAGGGATAAAACGATTTCCGTCAATCAGAAGAAGATCTGGTTTGAGGGAAAGTCCTTCAATAGCCCGGTGCATAGCAAGAAAAGAGGCTCTGAGAATGTTCAGGCGGTCAATTTCGGCCGGAGAAGCTGTTCCAACCGACCAGGCAAGTGCGCTACTGATAATGATATCGCGCAATTCATATCGCAGGGAGATGCTGAGTTTTTTTGAATCGCGCAGTCGGGGCTCGTGAAAGTTTGCGGGGAGAATAACCGCTGCTGCGAAAACCGGACCTGCCAGACAACCTCTGCCTGCCTCATCACATCCCGCTTCGGTCAAGGAAGGGTCAAAGAACAGCTTCATTGTATTTTTCTTTCAAAACAGTTTCCAAGCTCTGCCAGAGCAAGTCGGTTGTACGATCCCAGCTGAAAAGAGACCGGCGAATGCGTCCTTTTTCAATCAGGTCCCGGCGTATCTCTTCCCTGTTCCAGATCAATGTCATTGCATCAGCCACCGATACCGGATCGTCAGGATGTACGTAAAGGGCAGCGTCACCGGCTACCTCAGGCAACGAAGTCACATCCGAGGCAATCACAGGAACATCGCTGTACATGGCTTCAAGAACAGGAATGCCAAATCCTTCGAAATGGGGCACAAAGAGAAGGGCCAATGAAGAAGCCAGTAAACCGTGAAGGATGTTGTCCGGGACCCTTCCTGTAAAAATCACATCCGATTTGTATTCCATTTTCCCGTGCATACTCTTGATTTCTCTTGTTCCGAACCAGGCAGGGCCTACAATGACCAGCTTTGCGTCGCAGGGATTCTGCTTCCTGAAAAGGTCGAACGCTTTAAGTGCTGTAACAATGTTTTTACGGGGATGAAGCGAACCTACCATAATAAAATACGGGCTTCCACCTGCAAACATGGTGCGCATGCGCAGTTGTTCATCAGCAGGCAAAGGGACAAACTTATCAGAAGCGCCGTTGTAGCAAACATCAATTTTTTCTTCAGGAATGGTGTAAGTACGGGATATATCGGCCCTGCTGTATTCTGAAACGGTAACAATACGGGAAGCTTTTCTGGCAAAGCGCGGGAAAAAATGATGGTAGAAAGTGCGGATGAAAAAAGGAAGATCCTGGGGGCGATGTTCAAAGTTCAGGTCGTGGATGACGGCTACACAGGGAACAGATGTACACAGAGGAAGAAAACCGTCGGGCGAAAGAAACAAATGAGGCCTGATAAATTTTAAAACGAGCGGTATGGACCATTGGAACCAAATGTGCCAGAGAACGGGATGACGGGCAGGCGGGGGAATTACCATGGCTTTAACATTAGATTCAAAAAGGAATTCTTTATGATACGGCCGGTCAAAAAGGAACCAGAACTCGTGTTCCGGGTGTTGTCTGACAAGGCGTTGAAGGGTCTCGAAAGTGAAATTGCCTATTCCGTCCAGTTTTCCCTGAATTAGCAGGCGTGTGTTGACAGCGATTCTATAGGGCATGTTATGAAGCTTTCAGGTGAAAATTGCTGTAAAGTAACAAATTTTGACCGGAAAACGCATGCGAAGCGAAAGCGAACGAAAGCCTAAAAATGATTTAATTCCCCTAACTGTCCGAACAAAAAAGATTGAAATAATTTAGTTTGGCAGATTCTTGGAATGTTCTGATTTTCCGATTCAGAAAACTTCATTCTTTCCAGCCGACTTAACAGAGATAAAAGACTTAAGATTCGTTTTCCTCCAAAACGAATGGAACTGAAAATTATCATCCTATGTTATAAGGATGAGAAATAATCACATTAATAAACTTCTTTGTTAAGTATTGCTACATCACGTCTGATTAAAAAAAATGCTAAATTAGATATTGCAAACCAACTTATTGTTTAACCAAAATATGTTAGTATGATTAAGAGAATATGCGTCATTTTCTTTTCCTGCTTATTTTCAACCTCACTTCTGGTTGCCCAGGAATATGCCACCGACAAAGGAGCAGGGTTGTTTAATATCATGGGCAGTTTTTCCAGCAGCGGGGGATCTCTCTTTGAAGATGAGCATGGACATTACAGTAATTCAGGAACATTTTCACTAATAGCAAGCCGTTTTGTAGCAAAGAATGTCTTTTTAGGTGGTGGTGTGGGATACGGAAGGCAATCGCAGGGAGCATTGTATAACACTACATATGGCGTAGGCCCTCATATTGGCCTGGCTGCCGGAGGTAAGAAAAACCAGGCGTTTCCGTTTGTGCATGTCGGAATTCATTACTATGGGTTAAATAGCCGTTATGACTACTATTATGGTGAATCTACTGAAGCAAAAGGTTCTGATATTTTCGGTGGTATAGGATTAATCATTCCGATTAAGAAAAGTATAGGGATTGTTTTCGAAGGGGATTATCATGCCCTCAGTCTCAAGGATCAGGACGAAAATCATTACGGAGGGAAGATCTTCACGCTAGGAATAGGGCTGGTGGGTGTTTTTTATAAATAATTCCAAAGAGGAAGTCGCCAACGTATCAGGTCAGGGAAACACAGTACTTCCGTCGGGCTGGTAAACCCAGCGAAAGGTCACTTCTGCATATTGACCGGAGAGAATATCAGGCAGAAACTTCACTGAGGTAATCAGAATTTTGGCATAGGAAGGTACCAGGGAACGGAAAGTAATAACCTGATTTTCCTTGATGGTATCAGAGAGGGGTAAATACTGGTTTGCAACTATTTCGGTGTAAGATGAAAAAAAAGCCTGTGCCGATGCAATATCCGGAAAAGTTCCGTTGGTATAAAAAGCTTTTTCGTTATCAGGGCTGGCCAAAACTACACCGGTCAGATTCCCCTGTGGATCGGTGAGAGCCTGAGCAACCAGGTCGATGCGTACGCTTCCGGAAGCAGGATACGGATGATTCTTTCCTGTGGAAAAGGAAAATCCATAAGTATAGTAAGGCCCCGTGCCATAAAGCCTGGTTGAGATAACTGCCTCTCCGGAAAGCTTAACTTTTTCTTCCTTTCGGCAGGTTGTCAAAAGCGACAGGATGATGCCTGAAAGGATCAGAAGGGAACTGTCTGTTACTGATTTTTTCCGGAAAAGGAACATACGGATACTGGTTAAAAAGCTGCCATCAGAAGGTTAATATCCTGAAAAGGAAGGGAGAAAAGGTCAGCAATGGTTTTACTTGTAAGAATGCCATTGAATATGTAAACTCCGTTACGGAATCCTGTATTGAACTTGATGGCCTTTTCAATGCTTCCGGTTTCACCGATTTCAAGCAGAAGGGGCAGAAAAACGTTACTAAGAGCAATGGATGCGGTACGGGCCACGCGTGAAGGCAGGTTAGGCACTGAATAGTGAATAACGTTGTGTTTGATATAGACAGGATCGGAAAGGGGCCGGCATTCGGAAGTTTCAATGCACCCACCCTGGTCAATGCTTACATCAATAATCACCGATCCGCGTTTCATGGTTCGGACCATATCTTCCGTAATGAGAAAACGGGGTTTGTTTTCCTGGATGTGCATGGCGCCGATAAGTACGTCAGCCGATCGGAGCGATTTTTCGAGAACATTGGGGTGAAAAATGGATGTGTAAACCGGAAAACCGACGTTGGTCTGTAACCGGCGCAGTCTATGCACCGAGTTGTCAAAAACTTTGACCAGGGCACCCAGTCCGATGGCTGCACGGGTGGCATATTCAGCCACTGTACCGGAACCAAGGATAACCACCTCGGTGGGGCTGATACCGGGAATGCCCCCCAGCATCACTCCTTTGCCTCCGTGGGCTGTACTGAGAAGTTCGGCCGCAATATGAATGGCTGTTATTCCTGCAATGGAACTCATGGAGTTAACTACAGGATAGGTGTCGTGTTCATCTTTAATATTCTCAAAAGCAATGGCCGTGACTTTTTTCTGCAGCAGACCAGCGATGGAATCCTGTTGTTGTGACTGAATGTGAAGTGAAGTCAGAATGGTCTGTTTCCCTTTCAGAAGCTGGATGTCGTCTTTGTTCAAAGGCGCTACTTTCAGGATGATATCAGCCCGCAAAACCTGTTCGTGGGAGGTAAGAATATAGGCTCCCCGTTCGCTATAATCGGTATCGCTATAATTGGCCGATCTGCCTGCATTCTGTTCTACCAGAATTTCATGGCCCCGGCCAACCAGTATTTCAACTGCTTCCGGAGTAAGAGGAACCCTGCTTTCGTTTTGATCAGGTTCACAGGGGATACCGATAACAAGTCTCTGGCGACGCACTGCTGTATCGAGCTTTTCTTCCTGAGGCATCAGACCCTCCCTGATGAGGGGATTCTGAACCTGCGATGTCTGATTTTCAGCCATACCCGATAATTAATTGGATAAAGGTAATACAATTTCACGGATCTATTCCATACTGCCGGCTGCCTGAATCGTTAACGAACGGCTGCCATCCGGATGTACCTGAATGAATACCTGAACAAATTTGTCCGGAAGCAATTGTTCAATTCGTTCAGGCCATTCTATCAGACAGATATTTCCGCTGAAAAAATATTCTTCATAGCCGATATCGTAAGCTTCTGTAATGTCTTTTATTCTGTAAAAGTCAAAATGATAAATGATGCGGCCGCTTTGTGAAAGGTATTCGTTGACAATGGCAAATGAAGGACTGGTGACGGCACCGGGTACGCCCAGCTGGTGGCAGATTTCAGCAATTAAGGTGGTTTTTCCGGCTCCCAGTTCGCCATAGAAAGCAACAACGGGATATTGTTCCATGAGCGGCAACAGGCGGTTTGCCACCAGGGGAACGTCCTGAAGGGAATTCATGACCAGGTGAAGCGGTTTCATTTTGGCTGCAGGGTTATCAGTGGTACCAACATTTCTTCCATTGATATGCCTCCATGCTGGAAGGTGTTCCTGTAATAGTTGACAAAATAATTATAGTTATTGGGATAAACAAGAAAGTCGTATCCGGTGGCAAAGATATACGAAGAAGTTACTCCGGCTGAAGGAAGATGGGCCCTGGCCGGCTGTCGGATTTCAAATACTTCTTTGGGATTATAGTTCAGATTACGCCCTTGTTTGTAACGCAGATTGACGCTGGTCTTTTTGTCACCAACAACTTTCACGGGATTGGCAACCCGCACGGATCCGTGATCGGTTGTAATGACAAAAGTGACCTGATATGCGGTGAGAGCTTTTATGAGATCGAAGAGATACGAATGCTGAAACCATGAAAGAGTTAGCGATCGATAAGCTGGTTCATCCACAGCCAGTTCCCGAATAACCTCCATTTCGGTGCGGGCATGTGACAGCAGATCAACAAAATTATATACCAGCACAATCAGGTCATTACGGAGCAGAGATGGGATGTCCTCGAGAAGTTTCTTCCCAGCTTTCAGGTTGTTAACCTTTTCGTAAAAAATTTTTGCATTCTTACCTGCACGGTTCATTTGCCGGCGTAACAGTTCCTCTTCATATTGGTTTTTCGATTCTTCTTCTTCTTCCGAAATCCATAAATCCGGAACCAGTTGTCCGATTTCCAGAGGCATAAGACCTGCAAAAAGGGCATTGCGTGCAAACTGTGTTGCCGTGGGCAATATACTGCAATATATCTCATCGTTGACAACAACAAGGTAATCTTTCATCAGCTGATAAATAGCCTGCCACTGGTCAAGGCGAAGGTTGTCAATAACAATGAATATCACTTTCTCTCCCTTGTCGAGTAACGGAAAAATGGCATTCTTCATCACACTGGGTGAAAGAAGAGGCTTACCGGTATTTTTTTCATCAAACCATCCCAGGTAGTTCTGGCTAACGTATTTTGCAAACTCCCGGTTGGCTTCATTTTTCTGAAAGAGCAGTATTTCTTCCATTTCAGCACTGGCTGAAGATTCCAGTTCCAGTTCCCAATAGACTAGTTTCCGGTAAATATCACACCAGTGGCTGAAGTTAGAGGCAGAGTTTATCTGAAGGCTTATGTTTGAGAATTCAGCCTGGTAATCCCGTGTAGTTTTTTGTGATACCAGTTCACGGGTCTGGGTATGCTTTTTAATGGACAGAAGAATTTGATTCGGATTAACGGGTTTAATCAGGTAATCAGCAATTTTTGAACCAATCGCCTGATCCATGATATTCTCTTCTTCGCTTTTTGTGATCATGACAACCGGAACCTCAGGCCGGAATGATTTTATCCGGGAAAGGGTTTCCAATCCGCTGAGCCCGGGCATGTTTTCATCCAGGAATATCAGGTCGAACGTTTTATCTCTGACCTGACTGACGGCATCATTGCCGTTGGTAACAGTGATCACTTCATATCCTTTATCCTGAAGAAAAAGAATATGGGGGCGCAGCAGGTCAATTTCGTCGTCAACCCATAAAATCATTGTCTTTTTCATTGCAGGGGATAATGGTTTGTATAAAAACGCAGATATCGGTCGGTGTTTGTATCCTTTTTGAGGGTAACCAGGTTAGGTTCGGAAATGACAAACAGGTAAGACGATTCAGCATTTACATCGCGGAAAATATCCGGGTCTTTCAGAAGGTATCCAAGGTAAGCAAGGGCATCGGAGCTGTTGGAAAAGATTTTTACGGTAACAATCAGCTGGTTTTTTCCGAGGTTTTCGCCTTGAGCATTAAGGGTTAATTTTGGGAACTGATCGAGGTTGAAATTGATGAGGTTAAAAATGAGCTGGTTCATGTTGGCTGTGTTCGGGATCACAATAGCGGCATAATGTTTTTCCTCGGGGTTGTAAGCATAGATTTCAGCGGCTGTTTTTTCTTCGGCCTTTTCCTTTATTTCTGGATATTTGTTATCCATAAAATCGAGCATGATGCGGGCGTTGGAAGCGACTTCTGACGCCGGGAAGTCGGTGAGAATAGTGTTCAGTGTACTGCGAAGTGAATCGCGTTCACTGAGACGGGCAAATGCAAGGGCTTTCAGGTAATAATATTTGACAGCCAGCGAGGTGTCTTTTTCTTCGCTCAATGCCTGGGTAGCGAGGGTAATAACTTCGCGGAAACGTTCCTGCAGATAGTTGTTGTACACTTCCTGGTACCGTCTTAACGGCTTTTGCTGTTCTTCTTTCAGGTGTTCGAGGTATTCCGGGTCAGTCAGTATACGAGCATAGTAGTTATCGGGGTACTTTGCCGCAAGAAGATTTCGGTAAGTCATGGCATCTGTAGTTTTTCCGAGACCGGAATAGATTGAATACAGGTTGTACAGTGCCTGGGGTTCATAGGTGCTTCCAGGGAAGCGCCTGATGAGTTCCCGGAAGGATCCAGCGGCCAAAAGGGGTTCATTGAGTTTTTCAATATAGAGGGTTCCTGCATTGAACAGGGCTTCTTCGATACGTTTATTAGAGATTTCTCTCAGGGAGTCAGTAAAGGGGATATCTTTCAGGTAAAATTCCCTGGATTTGTTGCTGAGCGCTTTTCCAGCCTCTTCCTGTGTGCCATTACGACCAGCTTCAGCCAGGGTGGACTCAACCAGTCCGGTTGAGACCCCTTTATTCAATCGTCTCCAGTTATCTTCCAGTTTGCGGTTTCCCCATTTTCGCCTGAATTCCATTTCACCCTGTGTACGGACATTGGTATTATAAAAATACCATTGTCCGGCTGCAGTAGGGTCCTGGAGAATCTGCTGACCGTATCCGGCATTGACCTGGTCGGCCAGCATCTGTTCAGCCATTTTCTGTCGTTCCTCAGCTTCTTTCGTTATCACAGATTCAATGATCTTGTCAATGAACGCATTCAGTTCGTCTTTACTCAGATAGGACAATCGTTGCAGGCTATCTTCGCGCTGAATGGTCTGGATGTTCCGGGCAAGCTGGATCAGGTTCTGTGCCCGGGCCATAATTAGGTCATAGTTTTTAAAATTTCTGCGGTCAATAAACGATGAGGCACTATCGTAATAAGCAGCCGCTGAAATATAGTCGGGCCGGCTGAAGTAAAGATCAGCCACGGCCAGGTATGAAAGGGCCTTCTGGCGGTTATTTGTGCCTGATACCTGAGCAGAACGGGTGTAAAAGGAAATCGCCTCAGCAGTGTCTTTCTCCCGTAAGGCAAGGCTTCCAAGAGCATAAAAAATCTGATCGAGGTACTCTTTGTTTTTCTGGTCATTTGCCAGTTTCATCAATTCTCTTCGGATGGCGCTGGCAGACCCTGTTCCTTCCTTTACGTTCGAAGCCATGTAAATTCGGGCGTTGAAAGTCACTTCGTAGGGAGGATTCATTTTAACCACGCGGGTAAAAAACTGATTGGCTTTTTCCGGATTTCCTGTCAGTGTATAAATCTGCCCCAGGATGAAAGTCCAGCGATACCGGTCGGTTTTGTTGCGGACTTCTTTCAGGGCTTTCTCAAGCGGCTGCGCTACCTTTTCATATTGTTCACTGCGAATATAATAATGTGCCAGAGTAGCCTGAAGTTCTCCAACCAGGCGGCCCGGGAAGGCAGGTTCATTGGAGAGGGCATCCATCAGTTTCTTTGCTTCTGACATTTCTCCGGTTTCTATATAAACACGGGCCAACCATACCAGTGCGTCGAACCGGATTTCCTCCCCTCCGAACTGGTTGATCATGAAGCGGAAAGTTTCCTGAGCCAGCTTATAATTTCTCTGGTAAAAATGCGATTTTCCGATTAGCAAATAGGCTTTTTCCACCCATGGGTTATATTCATTCTTATTGTAAAAAGCTTTCTCTTTTTCGCTAAGAACTTCACGTTTCATCACAGGTTTTACCTTGATAGAATGCAGGGCGATTACTTTGGAAGCTTTCTTTGAGGCACGGTCAAAATCGCTGGCGGCTGATCTGGCAAGGCTTTCATCGTCCCAGGTAAATACAGGAAGTACTCTGGTAAAATCATCCTTATACCCTTTTCTTATTTTATTGACTCCCTGCTTGAAACTTTCATTTCCGTTAAAGAAAATATTATAATGGGCAGTAAGTGCGTGAAAATTGCGGCTTATCCATGTATTCTTCTGAGTGGAGCAGGAAGTAAGGAAAATAAGGAATGCAAAAACTGCTAATGCCAGAGCCTGTATTTTAATGCCGGATTGTTTTGCCTGACGGGAATTCCTGAAAAACATCGTAAAGCTTGTAACAAATGCAAAAGTAATGGTTATCTGTCTAATTTCAAGCAGCAGTGCGCAGCAGTATTAATAACCGATTTTGGCTGATTTTATTTTTTGGGCTATGATGCAAAAATTTATTTCTCTTCATTCCTGAGAGCCATTATACCTTTAGCAGGCTAATAAGTGCCTGTTTTCTACTTAATAATAGAAAATCAGGATATTGTGTGATACTGAGCTTCTACCTGCTGGTGGTTTGGCTGCTACCCCGAATACCAGGTTATAAAGCATTCCCCTGGCAACTAATGAATTGCCTGATAAAGCAGACAAGTAATCAATTTTTAACAATTTTTAACATTTTAAAGATAAAAAAACGTAAAAAAAACGTTTCACAAATTCTCCCCTGACGAAACTAAATTTATTTCAATCATTGCATCAGTGAGAATCTAATGTAATGTGGAGAAGAAGAATCAATCCTACATTGCGCTTCAATGATGCGTAATGCGCCATAAAGGAATCCTGTGTAATAAAAACAGAACAAAAACAGCTTGAAACTGAAGGTTTCGAATTCCAATGTCCATGGGTGGCATCCATGGTATGCGGAACGAAAACCTTTGCAACACCGGAGGTGTTGAAGAAGGAAATTTCATCAGAAGATTATAATGAGAAACTCAAAGGGGTTTTATTGGTTCACGCCTTAAAGGTGTTCCTAATGAGTAATTCGACTAACAAAATCTAATCATTCCGAAGGTTCGGAATGACAGATTTTGATAAGTTGGGGTTACCTTGAAAGGTTTAATATTTATTTTGTTTCTATTGACTAATCTCCTCTAAAAATAGTTTTGCTATAATTCAAATCATGTAGGTTTTAACCCACAATACGCATTATACAATGC
>CAZJQN010000061.1:0-20600 GCA_964548125.1 uncultured Bacteroidales bacterium
ACAATTCCGGAGGCCTCCTGAAAACCGTCAGCAGAATTATTATTTGTCCAGTTACCTTTCAGGGTTATACTAAAACTGTTTGTATTCAGTGTAGCTGAGTTTTCAATAAAAAGATTCCCATTAACGGAAATATCATTTCCTAAAGTTTTTGTTCCTGTACCTGAAAAAATAAGATGATGGTACTCAATATTGCTATAGATTGATTGATTTCCGTTGCGTGAATAATTAACTGTATTGGGATTATAATTTGCCCACAGTGTACCCGTAACCATGGGCATAGAATTTGTACCGGCCGGCTGATAGGTAAGTATACCTTCGTTCGTGAAAGAAGAGCTCAGGTTTTGTCCATTCAGTGACTTATTGATAGTTATACCGGTTCCAACCCCTGAATTTTTGTTAGTGAGATTAATATTGCTTCCGATGAGCACATCGCCATCAAATGAAATTGGAGAACTGCCTTCTATTGACTGATTATTTTGACTGAAAATGTATTGACCTGTGCCTGAAACAAATGAAGTTCCATTGTGGATTAAACCATTATGGAATTCAACTGAAGCATTACCAGTGTTATTCCATACTGCACCTGATTCAATTGTGCTCTTTCCATTAAGAATCTTGTTTCCTGTGCTACTGGTTATATTGAATGTTCTGCCGTTATTTATGGTTGTAGTGCCGTTTACTGTAAGATTAACGCGGCCAACTGTTCCGTTTCCGGCGGGCATGGTCAGATTGCCATTAATATTGGCTGTTCCGGTTGCCGAACTACCGGTAATTGTGCCTCCGGAAAGATCAGTGTTTTGAAGATTGGCCAACCCGGAAGCATCATTGATAGATAACGTTCCGGCAATATAAGAATTCCCTGATACCTGCAATGTATTGGCCCCTGTTTCAAAAGTGCCATTGTTGATGCGGAAATCGTTGGTAACAAATATATTAGTATTTCCATCGACTGGTTGGACTAATCCTCCGGATTTGTCAACAGTCAGATTCCAAAAGGTTTCATTGGGGTTTCCTGTGATGGTCTGGTTATTGCTGCCTGTAAAAGTTATGGTACCGTAATTTTCATTCAACACTCCATAGTGATACCAGTTGCCTTCGACACTAAGATTGTAATTGCTGTTATTAAATTCGAGCACAGTGCCTGAACCAATGTTTACATCACCTCTGACATAGGTATTTCCGGTAAGTATTTTTGAACCGGAAGTTGCCGTGGTCAGATTTCCGTAAACAGGCATGTTTGAAATGTCCTGATTGGCGTTAGCCTGATAAATAACCGTACTGGATGTATCCAGGTTAATATTGGCAGTTGTGAAACCGGATGGAAAAGCATTTCCTGTGGCAACGGATGTATTTCCAATCTTCAGCGAAGTTCCGCTGGTCATGGTCAAGTGCCCGGCTGACGTACCTGTGATCTGAAACTCATTACATAAGAGTGTGGCGGATTTATTAATTGTCAGATTATTAGCAACAACAATATTATTTTGCAGAGTTTTAGTACCTGAGTTGGAAATAACAAGATTGTAATAGGCTGACCCTATTGGGGTTTTCACTTGCTGATCACCGCCCTGATAAATGACAGTATTATATACATCGCTGGCAATTAAAGTTCCATTCGCGTTCATAGGCAGTGAGGGTCCCTCATAAATCAAGACAGATCCAATATCATTTTTCCAAGTAGAAGTTGTATTTGAAGCATTCAGGTTTAATTTTACCAATACGATTGAATTATTTGTAACTGTCAAACCATTTGAACTGAAGTTTATATTATAAGCTGAAAGAACACCTGATCCATTGATAGAAATATTCGCGGAAACCCTCGCCGCGGTAAAGCGCATTGTGTCAGTATTATTGATAATGTTATTGTATAACTGCATTCTGGAGGAGCTACCTACAGCCACTGTATTCCAAACAGCTCCCGGATTAACAGTTATGACACCATAAAATCGGTCAATACCATTTGGATTGTTGTCATTAAGAGTACCTGAAACAACAGTTGAACCGTTTACTGTAAAAGCGGAATCTTGTATTTGCAAAAAACCATTTATAGTCAGATTATTACAACCTGCAACAGATGTAAGTGTTACGGTGTGTCCTGTATTAACAGTCACATTATCAGTACCTCCAGGAACTCCCGAGGGTGACCAGGTGGCCGGATCATTCCAGTTACCTGATTTAACGGATGTAAAATCTGTTGCAAAAAGGTTTTGAGTAAATAAGAAAAGACCAAAGCCCAAAATGATTTCTCCTCTCTTTCTGAGCAAGGCTTTAGTGAAGGTTCTTATGGTTGGTGAGAGGAGCATTAACATCTGGTTTTATTAAATTCCGGCAGGAAATAGTTGGGCAGAAAATAAAGAAAGTAAGCTATTATTAAACAAGCAGTAATAAAATCTTTCCGAACCATTAAAGAGTTGCTTTTGCAGCCAGTTGTTAAAAGCAAATGGGTTTTGGAGATAGAGGAAGAACATCGTACAAAGTTCAGGGCATGGAAAGCATGTTGAAATTCTTTCGTGAAGCTTGAAAACAGAGGTTGGTCGTTTCATTGAATTAGCTGACATGTTAATGAAGTAAATTTCAAATATAATACGCTTCATGGTCAATTGCAACCCATGAAAAGGCGCATTATTAATCTGTTTTCCTGACAAAGACGTTAACGAAAAATCAGGAAAAATCATTCAATCCCCAAAATTTCCTCTTAATTTTTTACGAGATGTAAGGGATAAAAGTTACAGCATCTGCTTATTAATGAGTTTGTTAGATAGCTTATAGTATCTAACATTTACGGCAAACTGCATACTGGCGGATTATTGTCTATTAGCGGAAAACACTTCTCTCAGAACGTCTATTGATTGGATTTTTCCCATACCTTCGAGGTGAATCTGATAGAATTTTATGATTTCGTCAAGAAAACGGGAACGTTGAACACCGGTAAGATAAAGATTTTCAAGATTTTGGAGAGAGGATGTCATCAGGGTTGCCAGCAAGGCTGATTCTTCCTTTGGCATTGCATTAACTGGTGCTTTCAGTTGTTCGACAAATTTCCCAATAGTTCCATCAAAATAACAATGCTGTTCATCAAAATTTCCTGAAGGAAAGAACCCAAGGTGTTTTGTGAGATGAACAGCAAAGAATAGATGGTAATTTGCTATTCCTTTCCTTAGCTGGTTCAATTGAAGAACGGACTGGTAAAGAAATCGGAACATAGGTTCATTCGGTTCTTCTTCCCGTAAAACTTTATACAGGAGTTCTGTGATAAATAGGGAAACAGCCCCTCTGACAGGATCATTGATAGGAAGCTGTTCCGGGAAGGTTAAAGTGAATTCTTTCAATATCTGGATTTCGCGGGAAGGTTTATAGTACATTTCCATCGAAAGAATCTTCAAAGGCTGAAGTAATGCAGCACGTCCGGGCTTTTTTTCACTTCTTACACCTTTTGCCATAAGGGAAATCCGTCCGAAGCGCTCAGTATAAGCATGTACTATCAGGCTTGATTCCCCATAGCGTAAGGTATGTAAGATAATGCCCGTGGTTTTAACTATCATATACAACGTAGCAGATTTTACTAACCGGAGCTTAATAAGGTTTTGAGGTCAGAGTTGCTTAGTGGATAAACAGAAGTTTCGTGACGAAGGTTTTTGAGCCGTCGTCGTTGGTACAGAAGACCAGATATACGCCAGTAGCAACCCTGCGACCGTCGAAGTTTTTTCCATTCCACACAGCCTGGCCACCGAGTGCTTTTGTTTCAAAAACGAGGTTTCCTGAAATGTCGGTGATTTTGACATTGACATTTTGTGCCAGTCCGGTAATGGTTATATCGCCATGGTAAGTTTCCCTGACCGGATTGGGGAAAACGTAGACCTTACCAAAGGAATCTCCTCCACTGGTGGCTGTTCCGCGGTAAGAAACAATTCCTTTGTCAGTGGCGAAAAATACTTCACCGGATTGTCCGTCAATGGCAATTGCATTGATAGTGTTGGACAGCAGTGGGCTATTTTCTCTGGTAAAGTGGTGAATTTGTTTTAACCCGTCGGCAGAGATAAGATAAACACCTGAATTGCGGGTTCCGAACCACTTACGGTTTGCTCCATCAATGGCAATACTGGTAATGGTTTCAGTTGACAGCAGGTAATCGCCAAGGCCTGAACCGTCATTTCGGGGTACCAGAATTTGCTGGGCATATCCACCGGCTTGCGGACCTTCAAAAACAGCGGCAGGATTATAGTAAACAACAGGGCCTGATGCCGTACCTACCCAGATATTTCCTTCCAGGTCTTCCGCTATGTCGTAAACAAAATTGCTGATTTCATTTCCAGCATTATCAGTTATAGAAACGCGGGTGTAGGAATCATCCCTTATATCGCCCGGGGTTCCTTTATCATCGAATACAAACAATCCGTTTCCACGGGGAAGTATGACCCATTTTCTGTTTCCGGAATCAATAAGCAGTTTACTTACGTTGGGAGCATTGATGGCTGGTCCGTAGTTAAGGCTGGTCCATTTCCCATCGGCCGAAAATACAGAAATAGGATTCGATACTCCGGAATTGGTTACCCAAAGATTCATATTCTTGTCAAAGGCCATACCGTAAACCCGACAAAAATCGCCGGGAATAATAGTTTGCAGGGAACTGTTGGAAGGATTGTACACTGCTTTTTTTTGCATTTTTTCCAGATAAATGATTCCATACCCCCAGGTTGCCACGTAAAGGTTATCGGGATCATTTGGCCGGGTAATAACATTAATGGCATCACGGGCCTCGTAATCAGTCCATGACTGCCATTTTTTACCATCAAAAATATGAACACAGGGAAGGTTATATAGATTTCCCCAGGCAGAAGACAACCCTCCAGCCGTAATGAAAATTTTTCCTGTTGCACTGTAAGCAAGGAAAGCGTTATTGTTAGAAGGTCCGTCCGGCAAAATTGTATCACGGCCTGTATGTGGATTTTCTCTTATGATTCCGTGGTAGTGGTCAGCAGTCCAGATGATATCTTCCTTATCAATCAAAGCGTGACGAGGATCTCCTGTCCAGGAGTGGCGCAGAAGACGAAGACCTGAATCGTAAACATCTGCATAATTCTGGCTCGAGATAACCAGTTTATCTGTGCTTACCTCCAGTGAATAATAATAGGTTCCTTCGGGATATAATGAAGTTCCCAGTTCTTTCCACTGGCCATTATCAGAGTAATAGATGTGATCGTTTCGGGTACCAGAACCTTGATAAACTGCGAACAATCTGCCGTCAAACCAGGCTAGTGAAGTAAATTTTTCTGATGCGTTTGGTATATCAGAAATACGGTTCCATGCAGCAAAATCAACAAGATTTGGGTTATTCAATGAAGCTTTGAAAATTCCCAAGCTTGTACCAGCAAATATAAAATCTTCATTGGTTGCAACGGCAAATACTTCAGCAGGACTTCCTCCGGGCCCCAGGTAATAGGTGTCTTTAATTTCGCGTTTATCGGGATTTAACACGGTAATGCCAAAACTACAAGAGAGATAGGCTAGATTACCTCTGATATGAATATGATTGATAGTTTTATTGGCCAGGCCTGATTTAAGATAAATATCGGGTATATTAATTACACCTTCGGAAGTAACAATATCAATATTCCCATTTTTGTATCCCACAACCAACCGGTTATTATTGCTGTCAAAAGCAATGGTACTCAGTTCGATGTCGTGCAAACCATTAACAGTTGAAATTTTACTCACAGAGTGATCGGAGCGGTTGTAATAAAATAGGCTTCCCGAGGTAGCACAAAAAACCCTGTTACCGGCATCTGCCAGACGGAATGCCTGACGGTAGGACAGATGGTCACGCCAGGTTCCGACAGGTATTTGCCCCTCGGAAGTTAGAGCAATGAAAATAACGACCGAAAGAAATCCAGACCGTTTCATTAAAGGTTTCTATAAAGTACGTTCAATTTGGCTCTTTATTGTATTATAACCAGATGAAAGGAAAAAAACTACAATTTCGCATTCAGGTATTCTGCCAGGGCTTTCATGGCAATAGCCCTGTGGCTGATTTTGTTTTTCTCATCCAGTGGCATTTCTGCGAAAGTCTGGGAATAGCCGTCAGGCTGAAAAACAGGATCGTATCCAAATCCTTCCTTGCCCCTGGGCTCCCTTATGATGGTACCGTATACGATTCCTTCAAAAAAACGCACTTCACCGTTTTCCATATAGGCAATTACTGTACGGAATCTTGCTCTTCTGTTGTTTATATCCTTCATACGTTCCAGAAGCTTCAACATATTAGCTTTTGCATCTTTGTTTTCGCCAGCATACCTGGCTGAAAAAACTCCCGGTTCCCCTTTCAATGCTTCAACTTCCAGGGCCGTGTCGTCGGCAAAACAGTTCAGGCGAAATTTGTTGTAAACAAATGATGCTTTGGCTGCTGCGTTTTCTTCGAGGGTAAAGAAAGGTTCGGGTATTTCTTCCTGAATACCAAGATCAGCAAGACTGATTATCGTAATTTCTTTCCGGAGAAGATGCCGGATTTCTTTTACTTTATGATGATTGTTAGTGGCAAAAATGATTTCCATACAGGTGAATTAGGGTGCTAAAATAGAAAATATTCAAGGACCTGACTGTTTCAGGAATATTAAATCAGGACAAACAAATCAGAACGCAAGGCCCGTCAAATTAAGGATTAACTTTAATCACGGAGCTTGGGCAATGAAGAGATGTAGTTCTTTGGAAATCAGCATCCGGTAGCGCTGAAACCGCCGGCGAGTTTACCTGGTCGCGGGTTGACACACATAACAGGAATTCTGGCTGGATTTGCCAGAATTTTTTGTTCGTCGGCGCCCAAAACGAAACCTGTAAAGATGATACTCCGGGAGGTTATAATCAGAATCATATCAGCGTTTACCTGCTGGGCATATTCGATGGTTTCCGTAGCAAAATCATCTTTTCCGGGAGCTTCAGTAACTTCATATTCAATATTGTTGTTATCAAGGTATTTCCGGGTGAAGGTAACATTATTGTGCAGCATCTTTTTCAGCCCTCTGTCAGTTACATGCTGAAGGAAGAGATGAAACTTGCAGTGATAATAATAGGAAAGAAAACTTGACCAGCGGATTTTTTCCTTGCTTTCTTTGCGATAATTGATAGGAAAAACAACATTTTTATAGGCATTACTGACCGGAGGTGCCTGCACAACAATAAAGGGGACTTTAGCTTTAACAATTACTTTAAGAGCCCAGCTTCCGAGAAATTTTTGCATTCCTTTAATGCCATGGGTACCCATAATGATGATTTCTGCATTTAGATCAGTTGCTGCTTCTCCGATTGTTTTGAAGATATTTCCTTTCAGTACTTTAAATTCAGGCTTTATTTGATATTTCTGTTCCAGTTCATTGGCTGACAGATGAAGTCTTACAGAAGCATCCTGAATTTCGGATTCTTCCTTGACAATGTGAAGAAGGGTTATGGTATTGCCCGTAACCTGGGCTACATTTTTAGCATGTGCCACGGCAAATTCAGCCTTTTCGCTGAAATCCCAGGGGACCAGAATTGTTCTATTACGCGTATTCATACTGAATGCCATTTAGGGTTATAAACTTTGGAATTTTATGTTACTTTTGGGTTGATTCAAAGGATGTCATCCGACAGAAAACATCCTAAATTATGAATTTTATCTGTAACATAAGCTACGTACGCGTCTTTTTTTTCGTTTATACCGGTCTGTTTTTTTTTCAACAATCACATAGTCAGCAGATTAATGGATCTATTTATGCAGACGAAGTCATCTCCCTTCCTCCATGGCCCCAAAACAAAATTCAAACAATTATAAGGGATTCACAAGGGTACTTTTATATTTCGGTACAGGACAGAATTTATCATTTCAGCGATTTGCCAAGGGAAATAGCGTATACAGGATCTCCAGTGCGTTTATGCAATACGGCTAATGGTATGATTTTTTTAGGAGGTACCAACGGATTCGGCTTGTTGGCTCAAACCCGCAAAGCCGAATATCAGATTAAGAACTTACCTATCCCTTCAGAAGAATCACCAGGTCAGGTTTATTGCATGCTTGCAGTTGATACAGTATGTTATGCACTAGCGGATTCGGGACTTTACCTGCTCCATTCGGTCGGTGCGGTCAAAATTCTTAGGGGTGCTGATATAAAAGACTGGAAATATATTGAACCATCTTACATTTTTATTCAAACCGGTGATTCTCTGATCGGGATTTATCCGGGAGGATTGGCCAGAGAGCCAATCCGAGGTGCAAAAGGGAAAATTCTATTATCCGTTCATAAATCCGAACATTCCCTTCTGGTTGGTATAGGTAATACTATTGTATTTTCAGCAGGGAAGAATGGCATTCTGAGCTTGCGAAAAGATATCAATCCAGAGGATGTTCATTTTCTATGCAATCCAGGTATTTTTACCAACGGAGACGTGGCTGATCTACCTGTAAGGGGCACTATCTGCTTTTATCCTGCAGAAAAAAAGAAATCATATACCTGGTGTTACAAAGTCTCGCAAAGTTCGCACTACCAGCCGGGTATTTACATCAATAATCATGATCTATTTATTTACTCAGATTATGAGGTATTCAGGCCATGGCTTCCTCCAAGGGTTTTCTATTATTTTCCTTGTGAGTCAGGTGTATGTGTTTTCCCTGAACAAATTTTCACTCTTGATAAGCGAATAGGTATTCTTTCAGGGAATCATATAACATGGCTAAAGAAAATAACTGGTAATGGAACGGAAAGTTTAGAGTACCTGGGAAAAGTTGAAGTACCAGGCAATACGGAATCGTTTTCCAGGGTTATCGTTGTTTACGGAACTGCCTATCTTGTATGTACCTCAGGAATATATCGTATAATACCTTCCGGGCTTGTCAAAGTATTTTCCGGTAATGATATATCTGAAGCAGCAGCCAGCGGAAACAGAAGGTATTTGCTGGTTCTTGCAGGTAATACTCTTTTGAGGTTTCCGATTGAAAAAGCAGGTAATTCAGCCAATCTAAAACCAGACGCCGAAATCAGGCTTCCTGGCAGTGACTATGGAACAGTAGGTTCAAGAGATGGGTATCAGATCTTTCTTTCTGATGGAGGTGACAGGATATTAGAAATAAGAACAGAGGGAGGGAACAAGTACCGGATTGACACACTGAATGTATCATCTGGTGCAGGATTTTATCTGATTTCTTCCTCTGATGGTGTTTTTATGATAACTCCTTCAGGTATTATGCAGTATGATTCTCTAAAAGAGAAATTCGAATATAATAGCAACTTTCCTTCCCTTGAACCAGTAAGGGAATGGATTTATCCTTTCAGTGTTAGCAGGGATGGGAAAAAGATACGACTTATCTACCGGAGTGAGATTAACAAGCTGAATAACAGACTTATAGAGTATGAGGCAGGAAAGACAACGGAACTGAGGCTTATAAAGGAGACTGATTATATTATGAATAGTCTCACGGAAGATGAAACAGGCAGACTATGGCTTGCTGGTAACGGACAATTGATAATGATTGAACCTTCTGGTTCTCTTCCCGAAGGTATTCCGGGTAAAATATTGTTACATGATTTGTTTTTCGGAACCGATACAGTAATTTTTCACGGTCATGCTATTCTTCCCATTCCTTCTGTGGTTTCTTTCCGTTCCAATAGTCTGAGGTTAACATTTGGAACGAACTGGTTTGGCAATAATGAAATGATTCTAACAAGATACTGGCTTGAGGGTTATATGGATCAATTTTCACCCTGGGAAAAAGAAAACCAGGCAGTTTTTTACGGATTAAAACCCGGGAAGTATACCTTTCATGCTGAAGCAGGTTTTTCAGGACAAAAACCTTTATCCCACCTGCAGTTTTCATTTGTCATTTTACCTCCCTGGTATCTTCGATGGTATGCATTTCTGCTTTATACGGTACTTTTTGGTTTAGCTACATTTATTTTTATACGCTGGCGATCCTGGAAATTCATGCAGGAGAAAATTAAGTTAGAAGCCTTGGTAAGTGCCAGAACGGAGGAACTTATAAGAGAAAAGGACAGAACTGAACAGCTCATCTCGAAAATGCTGCCACGAGAGACTGCCGATGAATTAAAGAAAAAAGGAAAAGCAACCAGCCAGAAGTATGAGATGGTTACGGTTCTATTTTCAGATATTCAGGGTTTTACAAAAATTGCTGAGCAGATGAATCCTGAGACTCTGATAGACCAGCTTGATGTTTTTTATCTTCATTTTGATTCAGTTGTTGAAAAATACAATATTGAAAAGATTAAAACCATTGGGGATGCTTACATGTGTGCCGGAGGAATTCCGGAGAAAAACAGAACCAATCCTGTGGATGTTGTATTAGCTGCCCTTGAGATGCAGCAATATATGCGTGAGATGAAAGCGCAAAACGCTAATTTCTGGGAGCTTCGGATTGGTATTCATACTGGACCTGTCATTGCAGGGGTGATCGGTCAGAAGAAGTATTCATATGATATCTGGGGTGATACTGTTAATGTAGCTAGCCGTATGGAATCTTCCGGTGAACCGGGTAAAGTTAACATATCAGGGCAGACGTACGAACTGGTCCGTGACTTCTTTGTTTGCGAATACCGGGGTAAGATGCCGGTGAAGTACAAAGGTGAGATCGAAATGTATTTCGTTAAAGGTATCCGTCCTGAGTTATCACTCAACCTGAAGGGAATCCCCAACCAGCGTTTCTTTATGATGTTACAGAATCTGCGGTTACTGGATTTACAGGAGTATATCCGGGAAAAACTCCTGGAGAAAGCTCCACCGGAAATACATTTTCATAATGCGATTTATGCCGAAGAGATTTTCATGCAATCGGAACTTCTTGGAAGGGCTGAGGGATTATCGGAAGAAGAACTTCTTCTGGTGAGGACAGCAAGTTTGTTTGAATGCCCAGGATATATTCTTGACTATTTCAATCCATTAGAAAAGAACCTGGAATACGCTGAGGAGTTGCTACCAAAATTTAAATACGATCCGGAACAGATCGATAAAATTAAGAAACTGATACTTTCTTCAACGGATACTGATCATCAGTGGATTGCGGAAAAAGTTTTGCAGGATGCACGGACCAGTTTTTACGGAAGAAAAGATTTTCCCTTGAGGATCAAAGCCATGTGGGAGGAAATGCAGGCACACGGGCAATACGTTTTGCCTGAAGAATGGCTGAAGGATGTAAAAAACAAGCTGAGAAAGTTTGCATTTTATACCGAAACAGCACGTAAATTAGCTGAAATAACACCTCTGGAGCAGGAATCGGCGTTGAATGAGATATTTAAAGGTCAGGATAAAAGTTGAAGAACATAGAAGCATCGTTTCAGGAAGAGCTGTAAAATATTTAACTTTGCGAAACACAAATGCACTTTGGCTATGGAAGAATGGAATTGGGCACAGTTGCCTTTTGGATATCACAAGACCAATTATAATGTACGGTGCTATTACAGGAATGGTAAGTGGGGAGAACTGGAAGTAAGTTCTTCGGAATACCTTACTCTCCATATGGCTGCAACCTGTTTGCATTACGGACAGGAGGCTTTTGAAGGGATGAAAGCTTACCGTGGTAAAGATGGTCATATCAGGCTTTTCAGATGGAAGGAAAATGCTGCGCGTATGCAAAGTTCGGCCCGCGGGATTCGCATGGCTGAAGTACCAGACGAACTTTTTCATGCGGCAGTTAAAAAGGTTGTTCAATTGAATATTGATTTTGTACCTCCTTACGGTACAGGGGCAACATTATATATACGTCCGCTTTTGATTGGTACCGGTGCTGAAGTAGGGGTGAAGCCAGCCAATGAATACCTTTTTCTTGTGTTTGTGACACCCGTGGGTCCGTATTTTAAAGGAGGGTTTAAACCGGTGGATGTGATGATTTGCCGTGACTACGACAGAGCTGCGCCCTTAGGTACCGGAAACATCAAGGTAGGAGGGAATTACGCCGCCAGCCTCAGGTCGCTGCAGCAGGCTCAAGAAGCAGGGTATTCAACGGCACTCTATCTTGATGCCAAAGAAAAAAAATATATTGATGAGTGCGGACCTGCCAATTTCTTTGCCATCAAAAACAATACTTATATTACACCCGATTCACGATCGATTTTGCCTTCCATTACTAATAAGAGCCTGAAAGAACTGGCTGTGCATCTGGGATTGAGAGTGGAGTGTCGTCCTGTTCCTCTCGAAGAATTACCAACATTTGAAGAAGCAGGAGAATGCGGTACTGCAGCAGTAATTACTCCCATTGATAAGATTTTTGATCCGCAAACAGGTACGGTTTATTCATTTTGTAAAAACGGACAACCGGGACCGGTGTCAACAATGCTTTACAGGAAGCTTACCGGAATACAATTTGGAGAAGAACCGGACCCGTTTGGTTGGATGGAAATTATCGACTAAATTTGCCGTCCGATTCCGGACTTCATGAAGACAAACGAAACGCGTGCCAGCCGACGCCGGCTTCGCAGTTCTTATATTACATCAGTTATCAGCATAATGCTGCTTTTATTAATGCTGGGTTTATTGGGATTTGTGATCCTTAACGCCAGGAAGATAACTGATTATGTTCGCCAGAATATCGGGTTCAGCATCATGTTCTCAGAAACAGCAAGGGAAAGTGACATTCTTCGACTTCAGAAATATATCGATGCTCAACCCTACACTAAGAGCACCCGTTTTATTCCTCCGGAAGAAGCCTTAAAGGAATTGGAGAAAGAGCTGGGAGAAGACTTTCTTTCTTTTTTGGGCTACAATCCGCTACAACCTATCATTGAGGTAAAAATTCATCCGGATTGGGCAGTGACGGACAGCCTTGAAAAAATAGTGCGTTATATGGGAACCCAGCCAGGAGTTAAGCAGACTTATTATGAGCAGTCACTGCTGGAAAAGGTCAATCAGAATATCAAAAAAATCAGCATTTTTATGCTGTCTTTCACAGGACTGCTTTTTCTCATTTCACTGGCTCTCATTAACAATACAATACGGCTTGCTGTTTATTCAAGAAGGTTTCTGATACGAACGATGCAACTGGTAGGTGCTACCGACTCTTTTATCCGTCGGCCGTTTGTATTACGAAGTATGTTGCATGGGCTCTATGCTGGCATAGCTGCATCTGCTTTACTAACACTTATTGTTTATTATGGTACCAGAGATTTTGAAGATATTTATGAATTATTTGATCTGAGGATTATGATAATTCTTTATCCTGTGCTGATTGGAATAGGGGTAATAATGAATGCTATTTCTTCATTTTTCTCTGTTAACCGGTATTTGCGTATGAACAAGGATGAATTATACTTTTAAAAATTAATAACATGGCAAAGAAACAGGAAGAGAAAAAACAAGCTGATTTTGCTCTGGGTCCGGAAAATTACCGATTGCTATTGATTGGTTTTGCAATCATTGTATTGGGATTTATTCTTATGGCCGGAGGTAAAGCACCGAGTCCGGATGTATTCAATGAGAAGGAAATTTTCAGTTTTCGCAGGATTACATTGGCTCCCATGATTGTGCTGGCGGGTTTTATTTTTGAAATTTACGCCATCATGAAAAAGCCCAGAGATTCGAAGCCTGAAGAATAGTTGATAAGTAATATAAGGATTGCATGGAGTATCTGGAGTCGGCATTACTGGGAATTTTGCAGGGATTGACAGAATTTCTTCCGGTTAGCAGCAGCGGGCATCTTGAAATCGGGAAAGCCTTGTTTGGGAACAACATCTTTAACAACATATACTTTACCATTGTGGTGCATTGTGCAACGGTATTGAGTACAATTGTTGTTTTTTGGCGGGAAATTGTACAGCTTACAACCGGCTTTTTCCGTTTTAAAAAAAGCTATGAATTGCGTTTTGTTTTAGCAATTCTGGTTTCTTTAATTCCAGTGGGTCTGGTTGGTTTTTTTCTTGCCGATAAAGTAGAAGTATTGTTTGAAGGCAGGTTGCCTTTGGTTGGTTTTATGTTGCTGGTTACTGCAGCACTGAATGCATTTGCTCATTACTCAAAAGACCGCGGCAGAGAAATCGGGATTGTGGAGGGATTTATTATTGGTGTAGCGCAGGCAATAGCCGTTATTCCGGGAATAAGCCGCTCAGGAATGACCATTGCCACCGGATTGCTTCTGGGAACGAGGAGAACTGAAGTAGCCCGTTTTTCTTTTCTCATGGTAATAATACCAGTATTAGGAGCCATGGCCAGGGATCTTATTTCAAATACCACTATGGTAACAAGTACCTTATCTCCTTCTATATTGACAGCTGGGTTTATTTCTGCATTTATAACAGGTTTGATCGCATGCCGATTTATGATCAGGGTAGTTCAGAAAGCCAGCTTATTGGGTTTTGCTATATATTGTGGCATCGCCGGAATTCTAACTATTTTGTTAAGTCTGTAATCTGTGGAAGAATTTGATTTTCAGGAAGGGAGAATTATCCTTATTAATAAACCCTTGCGCTGGACGTCATTTGATGTGGTGAACAAAATACGGTTTATTTTAAAACACCGGTTTGGATATAGATCGATTAAAATTGGTCATGCCGGCACACTGGATCCTCTTGCATCGGGACTTTTAATAATCTGTACCGGTAAGAAAACTAAAGAAATCGTTACTCTTCAGGAATATGAAAAGGAGTATGAAGCCCGGGTAGTTTTTGGAAAGACCACTCCGTCGTTTGATCTGGAAACACAATTCGACGGGGAATATCCGACAGATCATATTACAAGGGAATTGATAGAAGAGAAAATAAAGGAGTTCAGTGGTACCATTCTGCAGGAACCTCCGCTGCATTCTGCGCGGCATATTGATGGGAAACGGGCATATAATTTAGCCAGGAAAGGAAAAACGCGATCACTCAGTCCGCACCAGGTTACAATACATGCAATTCACCTACTTGATTTTGTCTTTCCGGAAGCAACCATATATGTAAAGTGCAGCAAAGGAACTTATATTCGTTCTCTTGCAAGGGACCTTGGTCGAGCCTGTGGAAGCGGGGCATACCTTGGAGGGCTTGTACGGATTGGCGTTGGGCCTTATCGTTTAGAAAATGCAATGACGATTGAAGATTTTGAAAAAAGTATATGTAACTTTGAAACCTTTTAAATTCATCATCGTATAAACGCCCTGTTGATTGAATGACATTTTATGAATATGAAACTATCTCAGTATAAGTACAATCTGCCTTCTGATCTGATTGCGAAATTTCCGGCAGAAAAGCGGGATGAGTCCAGGCTAATGGTTCTTCACCGGAAGGATCAGACCATCGAACACCGTATTTTTAAGGAAATCATTGACTATGTCAATGATAAGGATGTAATGGTATTTAATAATACGAAGGTATTTCCTGCCAGGCTTTATGGCAATAAAGAAAAGACCGGTGCTGAAATTGAAGTATTTCTATTGAGGGAGCTGAACAAGGAGCAGCGTTTGTGGGATGTTCTGGTCGATCCTGCCCGAAAAATCCGCATCGGAAATAAATTGTATTTTGGTGAAAATGATACCCTGGTAGCTGAAGTCATCGATAACACAACTTCTCGTGGACGCACCCTTCGCTTTTTGTATGATGGTGATTATGAAGATTTTAAGCGAACACTTTACAGTCTGGGAGAAACTCCGTTGCCAAAATTCATAAAGCGTGAAGTGCTTCCGGAAGACAGGGAGAGGTATCAGACCATTTTTGCCAAGCATGAAGGAGCTGTTGCAGCTCCTACGGCAGGTCTTCACTTCAGTCGTGAATTACTGAAACGATTGGAAATCAAAGGTGTTGAATTTGCAGAAATTACTTTGCACGTAGGGTTAGGAAACTTCAGAACCGTTGATGTGGAAGACCTTACGAAACACAAGATGGATTCTGAGCGCTACATCATTACCGAGGAGGCTGTGAAAATCATCAATGCTGCCAAAGAACGGAAAAGCAATATTGTTGCCGTAGGAACAACTGTTGTACGGGCGCTGGAAAGTTCGGTTACCACAACAGGCATGCTGAAGCCGGCTGACGGGTGGACCAACAAGTTTATCTTTCCGCCGTATGATTTCAAGATACCTACCATGATGGTTACCAATTTTCATCTGCCCCTATCAACGCTCCTGATGCAGGTATCGGCGTTTGCGGGATATGATTTTCTCTTCAAGGCATATAAGGTAGCTGTAAAGGAAAAATACAGATTCGGAACCTATGGTGATGCCATGCTGATTATTTAGTTATATTTACAGGGCAGCCTTACAATGCCTGTACCATATGCCTGTAATTAACAGTATTGTCAGATGGTTGAACCTGAAACGGCTTCATCAGATTGATCTTTTCAGGAAATATCCGGATGAGGTTCAGAAAGAAGTACTTTTTCAACTATTAGGAAAAGCGGAGAATACTGAATGGGGCATTCGGCATAACTTCAGGAGCATAACTTCATTGCAACAATTTCAGGAAAGAAACCCAATTCAGAAATATGAAGAGATCAGCCCGCAGGTTAAGAGGTTAATGAACGGGGAAAAGAACATTCTATGGCCTTCTGATGTTAAATGGTTTGCTAAGTCATCCGGCACTACCGGCGATAAAAGTAAATTTATTCCTGTAACTTCTGAATCCCTTGAGGAATGTCATTACAGGGGTGGGAAGGATGTTCTTGCCTTTTATTTTTATAATTATCCCGATACATCGGTGTTAACCGGAAAGAGTCTGACTCTTGGAGGAAGTCACCAAATCAATCCGGTTGGGAAGAACTCCTATTATGGTGATTTATCCGCCATATTAATTGATAATCTTCCTTTCTGGGCCGATCTGATCAAAACCCCTCCTCAGGAAATTGCACTTTTGGATAAATGGGAAGAAAAGCTTGAAAAACTCTGTAATGTAACTGTTTCGGAAAATGTTACCAGCATTGCCGGTGTTCCTTCCTGGATGCTGGTACTTTTAAGATACATTTTAGAAAAGACGGGTAAGAAAACGATACCTGAGGTTTGGCCCAATCTGGAGCTATTTATTCATGGTGGGGTGAGTTTTCGTCCATACAGGGATCAATACCTTCAGCTTATTCCCTCAGAAAAGATGCATTATATGGAGACATATAATGCATCGGAAGGATTTTTTGCCATACAGGATGATCCGCAGAGCGATGATATGTTGCTTATGCTGGATTATGGAATTTTTTACGAATTTATTCCTGTGGATCAATTAAATAGTGGGAATACTAAAGCCTGTACCATAGGAGAAGTGGAAACAGGGAAAAATTATGCAATGGTGATTTCGACCAATGGCGGATTATGGCGCTATCTGATAGGAGATACAGTGCAGTTCACATCCTTGTACCCGCATAAAATAAAGATTACGGGACGTACAAAGCTATACCTGAATGTTTTTGGCGAAGAAATAATAATAGAGAATGCTGAAAAGGCAGTTGAGGATGCTTGCCGGCAAACAGGTGCTGTTATAACAGAATTTACTGCAGGTCCGGTTTTTATGGAGGGGAACAAACGAGGCAGGCATGAATGGCTTATTGAATTTGATAATCCTCCGTCCGATATGGAGTTTTTCGGAAAAATCCTTGATCAGACATTACAGTCAATAAATTCCGATTATGAAGCAAAGCGGTATCATGATATTACACTTGGACCACCGCTCATCAGGTTAGTTGCAAAGGGAACATTTTATGAATGGATGAAGCAGAAGGGGAAGTTAGGGGGGCAGAATAAGGTTCCCCGGTTATGGAATGACCGAAAATATATAGAAGAGCTGACAGAAATTCATCGGAAAATTTCATCGGACGGTTTTATGACCGATACAACATCATCAGCATTTACCTTGGAGGAAAACTAACTATAGCTATGGAGAAAAAAACTGCTATGCACATTGCTATTGCCGGAAATATTGGTTCCGGGAAAACCACGCTAGCCGGGCTTTTAGCAAGACATTACGGTTGGGTTCCTCATTTTGAGGACGTTGACGAGAATCCCTACCTGAATGATTTCTACGAAGATATGCAGCGATGGTCTTTCAATCTTCAGATTTACTTTCTCAATACACGTTTCAATCAGATTGTCCAGATCAGGAAATCGGGAAAAACAGTAGTTCAGGACCGCACCATTTATGAGGATGCTTATATTTTCGCCCCCAACCTGCACAGCATGGGGCTTATGTCAACCCGTGATTTTGAAAACTATTTTACTTTGTTCAATCTGATCAGTTCGCTTGTATTGCCACCTGATCTGGTAATTTATTTACGGGCGAGCATACCGACTCTGGTCAAGCAGATTCAGCAGAGGGGGAGAAAGTTTGAAAACAATATCCGGCTTGATTACCTGAAAAAACTGAACGACCGGTATGATGCATGGGCCAGTGCCTACAATCTGGGAAAGATAATAACAATAGATGTTGATACGTGCAATTTTGCCGAAAATCAGGAACATCTGAGTGTAGTGATTGATAAGGTGAATGCCGAAATACACGGATTATTCAGGTAGAAAAAGGAGGTCTCTGAAGCAGGGCATAAAGGTTTTGCTTTCCGATTCTTCCGCAGGAATAACGGCAGTTATCGGCATTTTTCTGGATAAACCGTTCCCAGCTTTCCGGGCTCCAGAAATTGATATGACCTTCGAAGTGGTCTTTTCGACCGTCAGGGACGGTAATAAGTATCCATCCCTTATCGTCCGTCATGCTTATCAGGTTTTTCACGGCAAGTTCAGGATCTAAAAGATGTTCAATCACTTCTGTGCAGATCGTCAGGTAGAAGTTGTCCGGATAGGAATCATAAATATTGTAGTGTATATATTTTGCGGCGGGAAATATTTTTTCTGCAACTTTAAGTGATTCATCAGAAAAATCGAAGCCGGTAAAGTTGTTCCCATTTAATTTTTCAGCCAGTATATGAAAAAGTGCACCGCTTCCGCATCCCACATCAGCAACAGGTTTGTCATTAATATCGATATTTTTGCTTTTAAGAATTTTTACAATCTCCTGAAAAAACTCCATTCTTTCTTTCGTCAGATACTTTTTAACCTTTCGAGGGTCTTTCCAATTTATATTACTGAGCATTTCAGAATTCAGTTCGATTGCTGATTCATGGTGTTTTTTTTCGACGAGATGAACATCAATTCCCAGTTTGTTGACCGTGTGCCGCAGGAATTTAAGAAATCGGATGAAAAGATTCATTGATTTGCCATCTTAAAACACTGCAAATCTAAAGTATTTGCAGAAATAAAGCAGTCAGGTAACAGGTATTCTTTTAAAGTATGAAATTTTGTAATTTCTTTGTTCCATAATATCTATTAATGGGCATTGTTATTCGGCAAAGTTTCAGAAGCACGCTGATTACGTACATCGGTGCAGTACTTGGGGCTATTACAGTTGTATGGCTTTTCCCGAAGGTATTAACACCGGAACAAATCGGATTAACAAGGCTCTTGCTGGAAACGGCAGTTATTTTTGCTTTTTTTGCGCAGTTGGGCACAGCCAATGCAGTTGTAAGGTATTTTCCCTATTTTAAGGATGCTTCCGGACGGCATCAGGGCATTATAGGCTATGCAGCGATTATCCCATTCATTGGATTGTTGTTTCTTACGATATTCTTTTTCCTTTTCCGGCCAATGATTTCTTCTTATTTCGGGAAGCAGTCGTCTTTATTTGTTAACTATCTATACCTTCTTCTGCCGTTAACTTTTTTCAACGTTTACCTTTCAGTAACTGAAGCTTTATCGTCAACCTTTCTGCGCATTGTAATTCCACGACTTGTTAGAGAGGTGGGAATACGTGTGATGATGATTATTATTACTGTTGCCTTATCAGTTTTTGGTTGGGATTTTACCACGTATCTTTATTTGTATGTGGGTATATATGGTTTGGCCATGCTGGTAAACACATTTTATCTCCTGAAGCAGATCAGCAGGCCGTTTCAGTGGATAATGCCGTCCGATATTTCCAAAAATACTTGGAAAGAAATGGGATCTTTCCTTGTCTTTATGATTTTGGCAGGTTTGGGTTCAACTCTTGTTACAAAAATTGATGTGATCATGATCAGCGGAATGCTGGGGTTATCATTTACAGGTGTTTATTCCATTGCTTTTTTTATGGCTGCAGCTATTGAAATGCCAGCCCGGTCAATTATTCAGATCACTTCTCCCATACTCTCAGAACATATTAAGAAAGAGGAATGGACACAGGTAGAAAAAATATACAAACAGGTCACTCTGAATCAGTTTATTATAGGTGGGTTATTGTTTATGCTCATATGGATGAATGCCGATAATTTTTTTGCGATCATTCCCAAAGGGCATCTTTACAGCCAGGGTAAATATGTGCTACTATTTATAGGCCTTGCCAAACTTTTTGATGTAATCACCGGGGTTAATCTCAGCATCATTGCTTACTCAAGATATTTCAGGTTTTCTTTATTTCTTGTGGTTTTTCTTCTTGTCCTCACTATTGCATCCAATTCACTGTTTATTCCTTTGTGGGGCATTACAGGAGCTGCAATTGCAACTGCACTGTCAGTATTTTTGAATAATCTGGCAGCTCTTATCATAGTTTACAAGAAAAGCAAGATTCATCCTTTTACCCTGAATAATCTGAAAACTCTTTTCCTGTTGACAGCATGCATTGTAATAGGATATGTGATTCCGTCATTTCCCAATCCCTGGG
>CAZJQN010000062.1:0-5359 GCA_964548125.1 uncultured Bacteroidales bacterium
GGTGAAGGTATCCGTCAGACCTGCGAATGGATCTGGAACGGAGAAATCGGCGATGTGGTGGAAGTGCATGCCTGGACCAACAGGCCTATCTGGCCGCAGGGACTGGAAAGGCCCAAAGAAGTTATGAAAGTACCCAAAACGTTGAACTGGGATCTGTTCCTGGGTCCTGCACCTGATCGTCCCTACAATTCCATCTACCATCCCTGGAACTGGCGCGGCTGGTGGGATTTCGGAACCGGCGCACTGGGCGATATGGCCTGCCATATTCTGGACCCGGTTGTTATGGCACTCAAGCTTAAATATCCCATTCTGGTTCAGGGAAGTTCTACCCAGGTGAATACAGAATGCGCTCCGCATGCCGAAATCGTGCATTATACCTTCCCTGCCAGAGAAAATCTGCCTAAAGTAGCTATGCCCGAAGTTAAAGTTCACTGGTACGACGGTGGTCTTTTACCGGAACGTCCTAAAGAATTGGCTGACGGAGAACTGATGGGCCGTGACTGGAACGGAGGCGTTCTCTTCATTGGTACCAAAGGCAAGCTTATGTGCGGCTGTTACGGAATGAATCCCTTCATTCTCGGACGTAAGGAGAATCCTGTTGTTCCTCAGGTTCTGCGACGGATTCCAAATGCCATGCAGGGAGGCCATGAACAGGATTGGATTCGTGCCTGCAAGGAAAGCCCCGAAAATCGTGTTCAGCCCAGTTCCAACTTTGAATACAGCGGCCCGCTAAACGAAATGGTTGTGATGGGGGTAGTCGCTGTCAGATTACAAGATTTGAAACGTGAACTTAAGTGGGACGGTGAAAACATGAAATTCCTCAATATCAGCGACAGCGATCAGATACGGGTAGTAACCAGCGATAGGTTCGAAGTCATCAACGGACACCCGCATTTTGATACCAAGACTGCAACCATGAATGCCAGGGAAGCTGCCGAATCTTACATCAAGCATAACTATCGTGCTCCATGGACACTTCCTCCAATGCCTACCGATGTTTAATCCCAAAAATAAATTAACACTATGAGAAAAATAGTTGGTATTATTAGCATGGTATGCCTGATGATGGCCGTATCGCTCTCATCATGCAAGCAGTCTGGTGCCGGAAAAAGCACAGAGGCTGCCGTTGACACCACTCTGAACTATCTTACCGCCCAGGAAAAAGCCGATGGCTGGATTCTTATGTTCGATGGAAAAACAACCAACGGCTGGCGCGGTTATGGCAAACCTGCCTTTCCTGATTCAGGATGGGTTGTGGAAGACGGAACTCTTCACTGCATCGGGTCCGGACAGGGTGAAGCCGGCGGCAAAGGTGGTGATATCATATACGACAAGCGTTTCAAGGATTTCGACCTGAAACTGGAATGGAAAATTTCCCCCGGAGGGAACAGCGGAATATTTATTCTGGCTGAAGAACTACCCGGTGAACCCATCTGGAAATCGGCTCCGGAAGACCAGATTCTCGACGATGCCAAACATCCTGATGCTATGCTGGGAAAAGACGGTAACAGAAAAGCAGGATCCCTCTATGACCTGATTCCGACAAAGGTTCCTGCCAAACCTGCAGGAGAATGGAACCAGGTGGAAATTATTTCCTATCAGGGAACTGTAGTATTCAAGATGAACGGAGAAACCGGTCTTGAATTCCACCTCGGCACACCCGACTGGGAAAAAATGATCAAGGAAAGTAAATTCAAGGATTTCCCTGAATTCGGAAAGATCCGCGAAGGATACATCGGACTGCAGGACCACGGAAATGATGTTTGGTTCAGAAATATTAAAATCAAACCTCTCTAAAACTTTCCAAAACCAACCTGTGAACTCGAAAAAACACGCGCATTTTTTAATGCGCGTGTTTTTCTTTCTCTCATGCTCAAATTACATGCATATTTGTTACATTCGCTCCTGAATAATAATCACACCTATGAATACTAACCGCAGAAAATTTATGAAAGATGTCCTGCTCACATCAGCAGGGCTGGCATTTCTTCCATCGGTTTTGAAAGCCACAGGAAGCAAACAAAACCTGTTTTTCAGGATATCTCTGGCTGAATGGTCGCTTCATAAAGCACTTTTCGGCAAAAAGATGGATCATCTTGACTTCCCGGTGATGGCAAAACAAAAATTCGGCATTGAAGGCGTTGAATACGTGAGCACCTTCTTTAAATCAACCGACGAGGCCTACCTGAATGAACTCTTAAAACGCACCGGTGACAACGGGGTAACCAACGTACTGATCATGATTGACGGGCAGGGAAATCTCGGTGATCAGGATCCGGCAAAAAGAAAAAAGGCGGTCGAAAACCACCATCGCTGGGTTGATGCCGCCAAATATCTTGGTTGCCACTCTATCCGGGTCAATGCATATGGAATCGGTTCCGAAGAGGAGGTAGCGAACGCAGTTGTAGAATCTCTGTCCAGCCTTACAGAATACGGAGCATCAAGGCAAATCGGAATTATTGTAGAAAACCACGGAGGATATTCATCAAACGGCAAATGGCTCGCAGGTGTAATGCAACGGGTTAATAATCCATGGTGCGGTACACTTCCCGACCTTGGCAATTTCTGCCTTGAGTTCAAAATGGGAAAATGTGCTAAAGAATACGACCGGTACCAGGGAGTTCAGGAAATGATGCCTTTTGCCAAAGGAGTAAGTGCCAAAACCAACGATTTTACTCCTGATGGAGAAGAAGTCAACATCGATTACCATCGCATGCTTCAGATTGTTAAAGACGCCGGTTACAGAAACTGGATAGGAATTGAATACGAAGGATCAAGGCTCAGTGAGGAAGAAGGAATCATTGCAACGAAAAAACTCCTGGAAAAATACGGAAGTTTGCTGAGTTAATTCAATAACTGTTAAGAGTCTTGCTTTTTGTGTTTTGCTTTTGCCTGTGCGTAAGGATCAGGATGCGGAGGCATGGTGCATTAGCCGGGAATAGGATCTGTTTACTATAAAAATTTATTGTTCCTTGCTGAGAGCTGTTTCCATATTCAATTCTTTGTTTATAAATAAATCTATCAGTATTGTGTAAGAAACCAATGAGCCGATTATAAACAATACCTGTCATAACAAAGAAACTGAAAGAATTCAATATTATTAACCTATGAGATCAGGATCTTTAATCCTTATGGGATTTTATGTATTGCTTTGCGCTTCCTGTGTCCGGCCTGTTCCAACCGGCGAATGGAGAGGCAGCAGTCCGTATTTTATACAATACAAAGACGTACAACTTGTTATTTTACCTGACTTAGGAGGAACAGTTGTCATGCTCTCGGACCGTTCGGGAGAAAATATTTTAAGAAGCGAACGACCGAAATGGTACACTAAAGCGGAAGACATGCCATCCATGAGTCCTTACCGGGAACCTATTCCGGTCAATGGACATACTGTGTGGCTGGGCCCTCAGAGCGACTGGTGGATACAACAATCTGTTGATGCCCGTATGCGTCGGAAAGCACCGGAATGGCCGCCGGATCCTTACCTGACCATGGGACGGTACACGATAAAAGAAAGAACCGATAGTTCTGTCACACTGCTCAGTCCGGAAAGTCCATATAGCGGTATTCAGCTTGAGAAGCAGATTGTTGTGCAGGGCAAAGGAAAGGTGTCTGTTCATGTAACAGCCAGAAATGTTCGTTCAAAGCCCGTCAGCTGGGATATCTGGCAGAATACCCGTCTCAGGGGCGATGCCGCTTGCTATGTGCCTGTATCAGGAATCAACGGAATCAAGAAAATTTCGTCGCCCATAGGTCAACAGCCAAGCCCCCTTTTTTACACCATAAAAGATGGATTATTTTCGTTTCTGGAACCGTATTTTCCTGAAAATTCTTCTGATATATGGTCAAAAGCTTTTCTGGTTCCCGAAGCGCCCTGGATAGCTGCATTTACAGGCAATATGCTGTTTATCAAGCACTTTCCCTTCTACCCCGATTCCCTTATGCATCCAGCACAGGCGCCAGTAGAAGTTTATCTACGCCGCTCATCGGACAAGGAAAAGGACATTCTCGAACTCGAACACCACAGTCCTTATCGAACTCTCCAACCGGGCGAAAGCATGGAGGATTATGAAGTGTGGGAAATTTATCCATATGATGGACCAAAATCCCCAGAGGACCATATTGCTTTCCTCAGAAAAATGGGGCTTTAAAACTTCTAAAATTTTTGTTCTTCTAATGCTATAAATGCAGACAGCCCGAACAAAATTGCTCTATTTAATTATCTGAATCCGTTCGGTAAAAACATCGGTTTTTGCCGAATTTTTAACCAACACCCGACACAGGTACAAACCCGACTCAAGATGCTGAAGAGTAAGGGGAATGGATGATTCTCCGCTGCCGACGGTATAACCATCCGATTTCCGCAGAATTTGTCCGTTCAGGTTCAGTATCTGTATTTCGATTTCAGCGTTCCGATCAGAACGAATCTGCAGATAAGCAATATCATGGGCCGGATTGGGATAAATTCTGATTTGTGAAAAGGTTGCTTTGTTATCCCTCATACCAACCGTTATTACAAGATTTTCCGGCCAGGTTACCAGTTCAATGCCATTTCCTGTCTTGAGGTTGCGACTGTACTGTTTATCGGCTGAATTATTCCAGTGCTCGTGAACACCCAGGCTGGGAATAGGCGTACCAGTATTATCAGGATCATAAGTAATTCCGGCAGGCCAGTTGGCTGATGAAGCTGCCTGATGCAGATGATCATCCACTCCGTCGAATAAGGGACGCCCTTTCCAGGCAGTAGTATTGAGGGGTGCCTCAGTACGAAGAAAGTCGAAGCAAACTGATTCAAGAGCCACCTGATCAAGGGAAACAAAAAGTGAACTGGGCCAGTCGTTATTAAAAGGAGGCATTTTCCATTTTACGGGTTTTTCAACGGCTTCCGTTCCTCCCCACAATCCGTCAACAATATATAACAGAGTCTTACGACCCAATTTACTGCTTCCCATTATGTCGGTTAGAACCCTGTATTTCCTGTAACCAGCATTTGTTACGTTAACGTTATCAGGTGCCAGCAGGGCAGGATGCAGATGATCGGCACCAGCTCTTATATGAGAGCCGAAATGGTTTTTGGCAAGCAGGGTAACACCGGCACGTGCGTGAGCTTTCAGACACGCCATATCAATAAGATAATCTGCTTCTTCAAATTCACTGTACAGTGTATCCCTGACTGCCCCGGTCATTTTCACTCCCTTATCCGAGTATACAATTGCAGGATGATTCGCTTTATTGAGTTTTGTCCGTCCAAGAGCCTGATAATTGCCTTTATCCATGTAAAGGATGTCAGGATAAAAAGTGTGAAGATATGTATATGTTTCCTGGTAAATATGGGCAATGGGATCTCCGATAAGAATAT
>CAZJQN010000062.1:5459-20115 GCA_964548125.1 uncultured Bacteroidales bacterium
CAAACACACTTTCTTTGCCGGCAACCATCATCAGAGACAGCCTCATCATTGAATCTATAGCCTGCTGATTGTTGTTTTTTGGAAGAAAATATCCGTCTTCACCGCGAACTAAATCATACAACCTATTTGTACAATTTTCATCAGTTGCTCGCGGGTTCCATACCCACACAACCCTTCCCGGAATAACACCAGCAGCTTCGCCCATTGGAGCATTGGGACCATCGGGAGGCTCCAGAACAGTTAGCCGCGAAGCAGAAACCTGCTCCGTATCACTGGCCAGAACAAGAAATAATCCCGTTAATGCCAGAACAATGAATACGAAAGCGGGGATAAATTTTCTTTTCTGCAGATTTTGCCTGGCCTTTTTTAGACCAAAGCCGGCTGTTCCTGCTCCCAGCAGGTATAAAATAAACCCCGACATCACAGGCGCTGCTGCCCGCATGCACGGATAAGCCGCCCGGCTTGGTTTAGGAATAACCCGAACGAGAAACCAGATGGTGGAAGCTATGCCTGTTGCAAAAAACATAAGCCTAGCACTCAATCTCAGATTCCTTGATTTTATGATTCCCTGAAGAAGTAAACCTCTCAGGTTTCTCAGTAACTTTTTCATGATTTTCAGTTGAAGATTATTGAACAATAATTTTCCGAACAGAATTTCTGTATGTCGAAGTTGAATGAACAAGATAGACTCCCGGGCGCAGACGGGAAGCATCCATTGAGTAAACACCGGAACCAGCCATATTTTCCTGCTTCTGACGAAGAACAACTCTCCCTGTCATATCAGTAACAGCGAGGATATGAGTTCCCATCAACCCGGCAAAACGGATTTCTTTATTACCCGGAACATACCATGCTTTAAAAGAAATTTCAGGAACATCAGCAGCAACAGAAACAGGAGCAGAACCTAGAAGTTGCATTACGCCAAAATCATCGGCATTTTTCCAGTGGTCGTTATTATGTTCCTCGGTTACAAATACTGATCCAATGAAATTATCCCTTGTGCCATCCGGTTCATCATTATCGCACCAGGCCATGGAAAAACCCATAATTTTTCTTTCTGAGAGGGTCACTCTCGAAGCTTCGGGATTGGAAGGCGTATAGTCTTCGCCGTAGACTTTCAGTGCCATTTCCCAAATGGTTATATCTCCTGACCGACGAACCATGAACTCCTGAAAATGAGATGCATAGTTGGCTATGGTCTCATGGCTCCAGTCGGTTCCAGCAATGTCGCAGGCCACCATCCTGGAGGTTGTATCTCCGTCTTCAGGGAAATTTACCATGATGTGGTAGGAAAAAGCATTTTCCGCATTGGTTCCCCATTGAGTTCCTATCGATCCTGTTCCGTCAAACACGTGCAATCCTTTTGACCGGTTTTCATCAATAAAGATCTCAGGCAGGTCGTAATTTGGGTATCCTCCACCGACAGCAGGATTTGAATTGTATACATACCCATCAATATATACGTCGTCGGTAACCTCCAGAAGTATATACAGAAGGTTGGTTACTGAAGACCAAACCGCTTTGTAACGTCCTGTAAAATCAGTTGCGGGAATGGTTGTTCCCCATTCAATCCATACCTGGTCAATGGACTGCCAGTTGACGAGGCTCCAGCAGGCATCCGTGGCATATCCGTCAATAAGAGGTACCGGGTTTACCTCCGGAACCTTCACGGTATCATCCTGCATTCCGGCGGAAGCAGGCAGAGCATAGGTATTTAAACCTGCAAATAATGAATGAGAAAGAAGAAAAGCAACAAGCAAACGCATCAGAAAAACAGTTAGGTTGGTAAAACGATAAAGTTAATTTAAATAAATACAAGTGAAAAGAAAAAAACCCGCATGGGGCAGAGGAATGAATTTCCTATTTCCCATTCATAAGATCTTGAATTATTGGATTGATTCCCTGCAGGAAATTGAAAACATTCAATGGGTGATGGTAAATAGGAAATTAAATATTTGTTGTATTCTGCAGTAAATAGCTTCTGATGTTATCAGCAATCTTTTCAATCAGACGTTGCTGTGCTTCATGGCTGGCCCAGGCAATATGCGGTGTAAGGAGAATGCGTTCGGGATGCTTCATATGAAGGAAAGGATGATGAGCAGGAAGGGGCTCGGCAGTAAAAACATCCAGAGCTGCCCCTGCAATAATTCCTTCATCCAGAGCATCTGCCAGTTCCTGTTCATTCACGATTCCCCCCCTGCCCAGGTTGAGAAGAAAGGCTCCTGGTTTCATTATCTGTAACTGTTGTCTCCCGATCAGACCTCTGGTTATGTCATTAAGAGGCGCATGAATACTCACAATATCGCTGGTTGTCAGCAATTCATCCAGCGAAAGCCGCTGATAAGGAACCGAATTGTTTTTTCCGGAGGTAGAATAATATACTACTTCAGCGCCGAAAGCAGAGGCGACTTTTCCTACGTGCTGTCCGATAGCACCCATACCAATTATTCCAAACCGGAGAGCAGCCAGTTCCGTAAAATCAAAATCATGACACGAGAAAACATCTGATTTGCTGTAATGGCCGGCTTTGATCCACTCATCAGCCTTATGCACCCTGTTCATTAATGTAAACAGCATGGCAAATGTCAACTGGGTAACACTTGGTGTTGAATAACCGGCCACGTTCTTTACCACAATTCCTTTTCCGGCGGCATAATCCAGATCAATGTTGTTCATTCCTGTTGCTGCAATGCAAATCAGCCGAAGGGAAGGACAACGATCCATCACCTCACGGTCAATGATTACCTTGTTGGTGATAATGATCTCGGCATCGGCAATTCGTTCAACCCTTTCCGATGCAGGTGTAAGCGGATAGCTAATCAGATTGCCCAGTTCGTTCAGTGGCCCGAGATCAACTTTTCCGAGGGTTGATGCATCAAGAAACACAATTTTTTTATCGGAACTCATACTCAACAAAATGTCCCAGTTTCAGGTACTTCTGGTACAGTTTCCTGTAGATTTCAGTATATTCTTGTCGCGGCCTGTACTCACGTTCAAATCCTCCTCCCATGTTTTTCTGGGCTTCTTCAACGGAAAGATAGATACCTCCTGCAACAGCTGCGGCCATAGCAGAACCCAGGGCGCATGCCTGCTCAGAGCGGGCTACAAGAATGGGCATGCCGAGCACGTCACAGACCGTTTGCATAACAAACGGTGATTTTTTTGCAACCCCACCGAGAGCAATCACTCCATCAATCCGCACACCCTCTTCACGGAAACGGTCAACGATGCGTAAGGCACCAAAAGCTGTAGCTTCAACAAGCGCTCTAAAAATCCGGGGGGCATCCGATCCCAATGTAATACCTGTGATAGCTCCCTTCAATTCCTGATTAGCATCCGGTGTGCGCCGACCATTCATCCAGTCAAGAGCTACCATAGCAGTCTCATCGGGTGGAATTTTTTCCGCAGCTGCGGAAAGTTCAGGTATAATACGGTCAATGATTTCCGCTTTGAGTTTTTCCCTGACCTCACCACTCACCAGAGTTGTCTTTTCCAGAATTTCTACTACCGGCCAGGCAAGGATGTCACGGAACCAGGCATAGATATCACCGAAGGCAGACTGGCCGGCTTCCATTCCCAGCATTCCGGGAACGATGGAACCGTCCACCTGCCCGCAGATTCCCTTAACCAGCTTTTTTCCTGCTTCGCTCATGGGAGCAACCAGCATGTCGCAGGTTGATGTACCCATTACCTTGCTGAGATAATAGGGTTTAATTTCTCCTCCCAGGGCACCCAGGTGGGCATCGAAGGCCCCCACCCCCACTGTAACCGTTGCCGGCAATCCAAGTCGTGCAGCCCATTCGGCTGACAGTGTGCCGGCAGGAATATCAGATGTATACGTTTCCCTGTACAGGCGATCACGTAAACCTTTTAAAAGAGGGTCAAGGCGCACCAGAAATTCTTCTGACGGCAGTCCGTTCCATTCCTCATGCCACATGGCTTTATGGCCGGCAGCACATCGGCTTCTTTTCAAGGTGAGAGGATTGGTATTTCCAGTCAGCAGAGCCGGTATCCAGTCGCAATGTTCAACCCAGGAAAAAGCTGCCTGCCTCACCTTTTCGTCAGTTCTGAGGATATGAAGAATTTTAGCCCAGAACCATTCCGATGAATAAACCCCGCCTTCGTACCTGGTATAGTCGATACCGCCCCATGTTTTGGACAGTTCGTTAATTTCGGCAGCCTCCTTCACCGAAGTATGGTCTTTCCACAGAATAAACATGGCATTGGGATTCTCGCTGAATTCAGGGAGTAGTGAAAGAGGTGTTCCTTCCTTGTTTACGGCTACGGGTGTTGAACCTGTTGTATCAACGGAAATGGCAACCACCTTTTCAGCGGTTCCAGCCGGTGCAGAAGCAAGCGCTTCCTTCAGGGTTGTTTCCAGTCCTTCCAGGTAATCAAGCGGATGCTGGCGAAACTGATTAGCGGCCGGATTGCAGTATTTTCCGGCTTTCCATCGTGGATACCAGAAGACCGATGAGGCCACTTCAGCGCCGGTTGCGGCATCAACAATCAGAGTACGCACCGAATCAGTGCCATAATCAATTCCAATAACGAACTTTTTGTCCATACCAGATAATTTTCAGTTTTACTGTCCGTAATATTTGTTCTTTCCGTGCTTTCGCAAAAAATGCCTTTCGAGCAAATAATCCGAAATCTCACCCGTTTTCGTCAACATACGGGAATGAAATGCCATCCGTGCCACTTCTTCGAGAACGGTAGCATTCTCAACAGCTTTTGCAGGGCTGTCGCCCCATACAAACGGGCCATGGTTCCGAACCAGTACTGCCGGAATATTCTGAGGATCAATTTTTTTAAAACATTCAATAATTACCAGGCCGGTATTTTTCTCATATTCTTTCTCCACCTCATCATGACGCATAGGACGGGTGCATGGAATCTCACCATAAAAGTAATCGGCATGAGTTGTTCCAAGGGGAGGAATTCCCAACCCGGCCTGTGCCCATATGGTAGCCCATGTAGAATGGGTATGCACCACCGCTCCGATGGACGGAAAGGCCTTGTACAGCTCGAGATGGGTTGGAGTATCAGAACTTGGCTTCAGATGCCCCTCCACTCTATTTCCCTCCAGATCGATCACCACCATGGATTCAGGCCTCAGTTCTCCATAACTCACCCCGCTTGGTTTAATCACAACCAACCCACGTTCCCGGTCAATGGCACTCACATTTCCCCAGGTAAGGATTGCGAGTTTTTTTGCCTGGATTTCCAGGTTGGCAGCAAGCACCTCATTCTTTAGCATTTCAAGCATAGTCAGACGTTTTAGGTGACAAATCAGAGCGATGTAATAGTTGTTGCATGTTTTCGTATTGTTTTAACCAGGAGGACTTTTCGAACAAAACATCAAGCATTAATGCTATTTGTTGCAAAACCTCCAACCTGGTATCCTGCAGAAAAAATCCTTTCGTGCCGGTTTTTTAAACAGCAGGTTTAAATACTGAAATGCATTCCGGCCTCTACCAGTTTATTATATTTCTTTTTGTCAAACCGATACAACCAGGCTCCTTTTCGCGAACCGTTTTTTTCTTTCTCGTCCAATTTTTTCAGGATATTGAGCTGAAAGATTTTTTTCCGGAAATTTCTCTTATCAAATTGTCTTCCATGAATTCCCTCATACAGGCGTTGAAGCATGGGAATGGTAAATTTCTCGGGAAGAAGCTCGAATCCAATGGGCTGGGATTTGGTTTTTCTTCTTAGACGCCTCAATGCCTTATCAACCATTATATCGTGATCGAAAATCAAAGCTGGTTTTCTATCGAGGAGAAACCAGCGGGCACCATGCTGCCTTCCCAGTTCATTATTGTAATCTTCCGTTCGTATCAGCGCATAATAAGCAACAGAGATTACCCGTTCACCAGGATCCCTTTTAACATCGCCATAGGTGTACAATTGTTCAAGGTACACTTCCCTGAGGCCTGTGAGCTGGTATAGCACCCTGGATGCAGCTTCATCAAGGCTTTCATTCTTTTGAAGAAACCCACCCATAAGTGACCATTGCCCTTTCATGGGTTCAAATTTGCGCTTTATTAAAAGTAATTTCAGCCCTTCCTGATCGAAACCAAAAATGATGCAGTCAACAGCTACATAAAATTGATCATGCTCACTATAAAAGCCGTGTCTGATCATGAATTACCAGAAGTAGATGTAAAATGCAACGATGATACCAACAATAATCACTGTGTGAACAATATCCCATGCATTCCAGCTGGCGCGTGTGATAGCTTTCTCCTCCGGAGTAGCAGCATAATACGTGTAGCGGAGTTGTTCAGCAGGAGTAGGTTTCGTCAAGTAACTCAATACGACCATAAAGGCAAGGCTGAAGAAGAAAAGCAGCACGGTATAGTGCAGCCAGTTGACAGCAGCAATCTGATAGAGGAAACCGTACTTATGCACAAACAGTTCGCTCATTCCTGCTTTTGCCTGTGCAAGATAAGCAGATGCATCAGCTACATTGTTGTTTTGAATAGCCAGATAAGCCTGATCAGTAAGTTGTTTAAACTGATCGCCAGCCTGCCCCATAACCGTAGCAATTTTTTCACTCAATTCATGCACACCTGAAAGAATCTGGTCTTTCAGACTGGCATTGAAATGAGTCAGTTTCTGCACATACTTTTCTGCACCAACTACAAGTCCTGCCTTGGTTCCATAAATCACATTCAGCGCCAGACGAAACATGCCAAGGCCAAATCCGGTCAGAAGGCCCCAGAAAGCGGCTTTGGGCGTCATCTTTTTCCAGAACACTCCCAGAAGAAAGACCGAAGCGATAGCAGGAGCAAGCAGTCCCTGAACATTCTGCAGGTATTCGTAAAGCACTTTGCCAAGACCCAGCATAACCGGAATCCAGACAATGCCAAGAATAACCACCGCAGCTGTGGCAAGACGACCCACTGTTACATAATGTCTTGGCGGCCGGTCAGGTACCATTTTTTTATAGAAATCTTCCACAAAAAGCATAGCGGAAGAATTAAACAGCGAAGCAAGGGAGCTCATAAGGGCGGCCAGAAGTCCGCATACTACAATCCCGGTCACTCCATTGGGAAGCAACTGTGCCACCATGGCTGCAAAGGCAGAATCACTGCTGGCAACATTCAATAATCCTTTCTGATTCAAAGCAAAAGCGATCATTCCCGGAATAAGGAAAATAAAAACCGGAAGAAGCTTAAAATAACCGGCCAGAATAGCTCCTCTTCGTGCCTGGGTCTGATTGCGGCCCGAAAGAACACGCTGTACAATATACTGATCGGTACACCAGTACCAGAAACCTATAACAGCAGAACCAAGAAGAACTCCGGTCCAGGGAAACTCCGGATCGGAAGAAGGACGGATCAGATGAAGATTGGGCCCAACAATTCGTTCTACTTCAGCCCATCCCCCAACTTTAATCAAACCTACAATAAGGATAACAATGGAACCGAAAAGCAAAACCGGAGTCTGAAGAACAGAAGTATACATCACTGCACGCATCCCTCCGAATATAGTGTACAGTCCGGTGATAAGAACAAGTCCAACCGCACTGATCCAGAAAAAGTCAATCCCCCAGAGGGTATCAATGTTAAATACTGTCTTAAAAACCACACCACCTGCATATACCGTAACAGCAACCTTGGTAAGCACGTAACTCACAAGGGATATCACCGAGAGAACAGAACGGGAACCTCTTGAGAAACGCCTTTCAAGATATTCCGGCATGGTAAAGATTTTGATGCGGTCATAAAATGGCACAAATACCCAGCCCAGAATCAGAATAAGCCAGGCATGCATTTCCCAGTGAGCCATAGCCATTCCACTAAGGAAGCCGGCGCCGGCAAGACCCACAAGATGCTCCGAACCAATATTCGAAGCAAAAATGGAAGAACCAATGGACAACCATCCGGCATTTTTACCTGCCAGAAAATAATCTACGGTATCTTTTTCATGCTGTAAAAGTACCCAGATGATAATACCAATCAGGCCCAGAAAGAAAAGCCCCAGAACAATCCAATCAAGCTGATGCATAGTATGATTTTTTTACAGTTTAAATGAGAAAAAAATATTTACCAGATTACAAGTGTAAAACTAACACCTGATTCTGAATTTCCAAAATATTTCAAAATTATTTTTAGGGGAGACTATGTGTTTTCATTGTTATAAAAATACAATTTCTATTTTTGTTTTTGCAATAACATAAAAATTCAGGTATGGAAAGTTTCAAACTTGCATTTGTTGACTATGCCATCATGGTGGTCTATTTTGCCTTTGTGCTCGGGATTGGCTGGGCATTAAAAAGATATATGAAATCGGCAAAAATGTTTCTGGAGGCTGGTCGGTCTCTGCCCGCATGGGTTACCGGGCTGGCCTTTATATCAGCCAATCTGGGCGCACTGGAGGTTATGGGGATGGCTGCCTCTGGCGCCAAATACGGGTGGATGACAGTACATTTTTACTGGATCGGAGCCATACCGGCCATGATCTTTCTTGCCATATTTATGATGCCCTTTTATTATGGATCCAAAGCCCGTTCAGTTCCTGAATATCTTAAACTGCGGTTCGATGAAAAGACAAGGGGATTCAATGCTTTTGCCTTTGCCATCATGACGATTTTTGCCTCGGGTATTTCAATGCATGCACTGGCATTACTGGCCAACAGACTGCTGGGCTGGGACTATAACCTGAGCCTCTGGATTTCAGCCGCTATTGTTCTGGCATACACTTACCTCGGAGGCCTCAGCTCAGCCATTTATAATGAAGTGCTTCAGTTCTTCCTGATTGTCATAGGATTTTTTCCGCTTGTTTTCCTTGGATTAAAAGGCATAGGCGGCTGGGAAGCAATGAAAACCAAGCTCGATATTCTGGCCCAGGGAGCCGGTTTTCAGGAAGGCGCCTTCATGCATACATGGAAATATACCGGATCTCCCAATTCCAATCCAATGGGAGTAGAATGGTTTGGAGTGGTTATGGGGCTTGGCTTTGTACTTTCGTTTGGCTACTGGTGCACCAACTTTCTTGTGGTCCAGCGTGCCATGGCGGCAGGGTCGATGAACGATGCCCAGCGGACCCCTCTGATCGGGGCATTTCCAAAGATGCTCATTCCGTTTCTTGTCATTGTTCCGGGACTGATCGCTCTGGCTTACACCACTGTATCACCTGATTTTCTGAATGATGCCAGCGGCAGCAAAGATTACAACCTGGTTATCCCCAATCTAATGGCAACCTATTTCCCAAACGGCGTTCTGGGTCTCGGTATAACTGCCCTTCTGGCCTCGTTTATGAGCGGAATGGCAGGAAATGTAACAGCATTTAATACAGTATGGACCTACGATATCTATCAGTCGTACATCCGTCCGGGACAGAGCGATAAACATTATCTGCGCGTCGGACAGCTCACCACCGTATTTGGCGTGCTGGTAAGTATTCTAACAGCCTATGTAGCCAAATCGTTTAACAACCTGATGGATTTTCTCCAGCTTGTGTTTGCATTCGTCAATGCTCCTCTGTTTGCCACCTTCCTTCTGGGAATGTTCTGGAAACGTACCACAGGCCACGGAGCTTTTTGGGGCCTGATCGGAGGTACTCTGGCCGCTGCCCTGCACCACGGGCTTACCGTTCCTGCAGGCGCAACATCTCTCATCAAGGGAGGGTGGACAGGACTGATCATCCATACTTATCCGAACGAAATGGCACAGAACTTCTGGACTGCTATCTGGGCATTTGCTTTCTGCCTGGTGCTAACAATTATCATTTCACTGGCTACCCGACCCAATAAAACGGAAGACGAACTGAAAGGACTGGTCTATTCCCTCACACCACGTCTTACCGAAACGGAATACGTCTGGTATAAAAAACCTACCGTACTTGCCCTTTTTGTTGGCATCGTGGCATTAATTCTTAGTATCATTTACTGGTAAAATATTCTGAATATGGGCGTAGATATTAAACTTCCGATTGGTCTGATGTTCTCTTTACTGGGAATTATTCTGACCATATATGGCATTGTCAGCAACGGAGATCCCATTTACCAGCATTCCTTTAACATCAACATCAATCTCTGGAGTGGAATTTTCATGCTGGTTTTCGGAGCCGTCATGCTCCTGCTGGCGCTGTTGCCGAAAAAGGGTAAAGAAGCGTAAGATCAACCCCACAGTTATTTTGTAAAGTATACAAAATACTGCTGATCGTCCTGCTTTTTGACCCACACTCTGCAACCAAGGGAAATGCCTTTTTCAATTAGAGGTGCCGGAAGAAAGGGCGCCTTGAGAAGGTAGATTTTGCCTGAAGGAAGCTCTTTTAAAGACGGAAGAACTGTAAATACCGGTTCATTTCCCTGTTCCAGAATTTCTCCTGCATCAGCCTGTGCAATGATTTCAGCCTCGCTGAACCATTCGGGAACAGGCTGCTGCTGAAATTCCTCTTCTTCCCCTCCTGTATATGCCCCGGCCTGACCAGTTTCTTTCCGAAGCCGGTTTACAATATCCTCGACTTTAATTCCTGCAATCGAGGCGGCATGCTTCAGTGTGGTAAACCGGGCAATCGTACGCCGAAGCACAGGATTCCTGAGTCTCTCAAAAGCAGGAGAAAGTTCTATCAGCACTTTCTCTAATTCAGGATACACTTCCAGCAGTTCCGAAACCCTGGTATGGGGAGTAATTATCAATTTGTGGTTCATATGATAATATGATTATTGGATTCCATTATTATTCAAAGTTTCCCATTAATAATTTCCAATTGCCAATTTCCTATTTCCCATTAAGGTTTTCTGGCTTTACAGAGTAATTCCTCACTGGAGGAAATGGGAAATCGGAAATTGGAAATTTAATCTGTCTCATTTTTTTGTTTCGTATGAGAGGATGCGTCTTTCTCCCTCGAGCTTTCGCAATTCCGTCAGATCCTGCGAAACTTCCAGTGTTCCAATATACTGGTTGTGTTCATTCCTTAAAGCATAATAGGCAATATGGATAAACCGCCCTTTCATCTGGATCCAGAAAGGAGCATAATTTTCCCTGCCTGATTTGAAATCATCAAGAATTTTTTCCACGATGTGTACACTTCCGGGGGGATGACACAAACGTACATCCCGGTTAAGGATTGCCCTATTTCTGGTAAAAATACGGTGACTGCCCTGAGAAAAATACTTCACCTTGTCGTTCCGGTCAACAAAGGTTATATCAACCGGCAAGGTATTCAGGATGGCCAACAGTTCTTCGGTTGAAAAGCTACCGGAAGGTAGTCTTACAAGTCCATCGCCAGTTCCCTGCTCGTCAGTGTGGGCAGCTGAGCTGACAGAGGGAATCCATTCCACCTGAGGATCATATAAGCAATATCCGATGTCGAGTGTCTGACGATGCACTTCGTACCATTCCGCCTCAGTAAGGGTTTCAAGAGCCATTGGAAACAGGATTTCCTCCTCCTTGGTAATCATGTCATCCACACCTTTTAACGCCGGCAGGAGCATTATATCAGCCACAGCCTGCAGTTCTTCCCTGTCGGGCGGGCAGGCCCTGAGCGCCTCAACAGCTCCCTGCAACAGGGTTCTGATTTCATCGTGCTTGCCCCACATTACTTTCGGCGGACCGGTAATGCCCTTTTTCTCCAGGTAAGGGAAAACCAGATATTCCTTTCTCTTGTAGTGCTTGTCGACATCCGTCAGCTGATTAAAAGCACCCTGAATTTCCATTATGCTCTGGTGCAAGGAATCGTCAGGCACATTTTTTATTCTTCCGATGGCGTCATGTACTTCGGTAACAACTTTTCTGAGCGCTTTATTTTCTTCAAAAAACACATCAACTGGATGACCGGGAGGCACTTTCCGCATGGTTGATACATCAATATGACCATCGAGCACCATGGTGTGCAGATCACAGAATTTCAGCACCTCGTCGGCCGGCAAGCCTTCAGAAATAAGTTCCTGTTCTGTTTCCACCACTTCATTATAGGGAACCTGCTGGAGGTGTTCAATCAGATCGTGACGAACTTTTTCGGGCTCTTCTCCCCTGTGCAGGCGAAGAATGAGCTCTTTCAAACGCTTTTTCCGTTGTTCCGAGTTATTAATAAATTCGCTCATACTATTTAAGATTTTAAGTTCCGAAATGCAAATATAATTTATTTAGATTAAATCCAGATTAAATATAAGAACTTTTAGAACGCAAACAGGCTGTACTTTAAGAAAGTATTTTTTTAAATTAGCTGATCCCAGTTTTACGAATGGTTATGTCGGAAAAAGAAGCAAAAGCACGGATAAAAATAAATAAACTGCTTGAAGAAGCAGGCTGGAAATTCTTTGATAATGACCAGGGTAAAGCAAATATTCTTCTGGAAAATAATATTAAAATCACCAGAGAAAAATTAGATGAGTTTGGTGAGAATTTTGAAGAAACGGAAAGGGGATTTGTAGATTTTTTACTGCTCGATGACAACGGCTTTCCGATAATAGTTCTGGAAGCAAAAGCCGAAGATAAAAATCCGCTCTTCGGAAAAGAGCAGGCCAGAAAATATGCAATCTCCCAGAATTGCAGGTTTGTCATTCTGTCAAACGGAAATATTCACTACTTCTGGGACATTGAAAGGGGAAATCCTCAAATTATCAGTCGTTTTCCTTCGTTACAGGCTGTTAAAGGGTATATAGAATTTAAACCCGACAAACAGAGACTGGTTGATGAGATTGTTGAAGAAGATTATATAGTTCTTACACAGAAACCAGACTATAAAAATGATCCTTCATACCTGAATGAAAACACAAAGCAGAGTTATATTGAAACAAACAGGCTTCGCTTTTTAAGGAGATACCAGATCCTTGCCGTGAAATCTATTCAAAATGCCGTTAAAGAGGGAAAAGACAGATTTCTTTTTGAGATGGCAACAGGAACAGGTAAGACTCTTGTGGCTGCTGCGGTTATCAAACTCTTTTTACGTACAGGTAATGCCAGAAGGGTATTGTTTCTGGTTGATCGTCTTGAACTGGAAAATCAGGCATCTAAAGCGTTTCAAGCCTATCTGAGAAATGACTATAAAACGGTGATCTATAAAGAAAACCGCGATGACTGGCGCAAGGCTGAAATTGTAGTTTCAACCATCCAGACATTTTTATCAAAAAACCGATATAAAAGACAATTTAATCCTGATGATTTCGACCTGGTGATTTCTGATGAAGCTCATAGAAGCATAGGAGGGAACAGCAGAGCAGTCTTTGAATATTTTATAGGTTACAAACTGGGTCTTACTGCAACTCCAAAAGATTATCTGAAGCATATTGACGTTGCAGCCCTCGGTGAAAACGACCCGCGACAGCTTGAACGACGACTTTTACTCGATACGTATAAGACATTCGGTTGTGAAAACGGTGAACCCACTTTCCGATACTCCCTTGTGGATGGTGTAAGAGACGGATTTCTCGTAAATCCCGTTGTTATTGATGCAAGAACGGAAATTACCACACAATTGCTTTCGGATGAAGGCTACGCGGTTACATTTCAAAACGAAGAAGGGGAAGAAGTTGAAGAAACATTTATACATAAAGACTTTGAAAAAAAGTTTTTCTCAGATAACACAAACAGGACCTTTTGCAAAGCTTTCCTGGAAAATGCCATTTACGACCCAGTGAGCGGAGAAATAGGAAAAACGATTGTCTACTGCGTTTCGCAGAATCACGCGGCAAAAATTACGCAGATACTCAATGAAATGGCTGATGCCATGTTTCCCGGTAAATACAACTCCGATTTTGCCATTCAGATCACTTCCAGCGTTTCTGATGCCCAGCAATTTGCTATCAATTTTGCCAACAACAGGCTTTCCGGTACCGGAAATTTTATCGATTCTTATAAAACCAGCAAAACGCGGGTATGCGTAACGGTTGGAATGATGACCACAGGATATGACTGCCCTGATATTTTGAACCTATGTCTGATGCGCCCGATCTTCTCACCCACCGATTTCATTCAAATAAAAGGAAGAGGAACACGAAAGTATAATTTTACCAACGATATCATTGACCCTCAACTTCGGGAAAAAGTCGGAAAGAAAATTAAAGAGAACTTCAAAATGTTCGATTTCTTTGCTAATTGCGAATACTTTGAAGAAAAGTTTAATTACGACCAGGTTCTGAAACTCCCCCAATACAGCGCTGGCGGTTCAACCAGTACTGGAGTAAATGAACCGCCAGAAGCGGGCACATATAAAAGTTCGCGACCAGATAAGATCACAAAACTCGCACATTCTGTCGTTGGACCGGATGGAATGAAAATTGACAGAATGTACTTCGAACGTTTTGAAACAGCCATTCTCCAGCATCCTATACTTAAACAAAAAGTTGAAGCGGGAAGATGGGATGATCTTCTGGATTATATTGAGAAAAATATATTAAACAAACCGGAGGACTATTTTACTCTTGAAAAATTGCGTGCTTCCATTAAGATTGACCGGCGGGTTACAATGCGGGAGATTATAGAAAAAATCTTTGGTATTATACCTTATTTTAAAACAAAAGATGAACTGCTGGACGAAGAGTTCGACAGGTTTGACAGCCGTTATTTACCAAAGGAACAATATTTTGAGTATGCAAAGACAGTTTTTAAAGCATATATTCTCGATGCGGAATTCAGGACTATTGTGGACAATAAAGATTTTGCACTTCTGAATGTTTCACCCTACGGAGAGGCCTATAAAAAGT
>CAZJQN010000063.1:0-20041 GCA_964548125.1 uncultured Bacteroidales bacterium
CGACTTCCCCGGCTGTTTTATTCTTCATCAATTTTTAAAGGTTCTGGAATTGCTGATAATAAAATGTGAAGTTCTCTTCCAATTTCGAAGCTTTTTCATTCTGGTTATAGGTCCGGGCCAGAATCATCAGCTGCTGAAGGTTTTGTAGGCATTCCTGAATTTCAATAGAAGCTCTTTCGGTAAATTTCTTTTTTAATCCAAAAAAGTAAGAAAGATCCCTATCAAGTATTTCAGCAAACTCGTCAAGAATCTGATTTGCCTTTTCAGTGGCTCCCGCTTTATAGTACCCTTCAATTGTACCTGGGGTAAAGTAGTCGTAAGGCACCTTACTGTTGGGCGTAAGTTCCATGATGCGGTCAAGCACATTCAGCGCAGAATCTTTTTTACCTTCCTGCAGCAAAGCTTCTGCCAGCCGGTTAAATTGGCTTCGCATTCTGACGATTGCAATCGTTCTCACGGTAAAAAAATCCAGATATACGTCCGGCGCATTCATTCGTCCCCAGTGGAATTTATTCATCAGATTATCGTACAGAATATCGGTATCAATTCTTCCATAAGTAAAGAAATTCCGTCCTGGTGTTTTAACTGGTACGAACCGCCAGGCAAAGCCTTCAAGCTGGGTAAAATCGTTCAGTCCGAAGCTTCCTTCTGTTCCTACCGAAGCAAAGTATACCGGTCGGTGCCATTTGTTGGTTGCAAACAGATCCATGACGGCAAATTGGCTTTTGCCTATGCTGTTTCTCGAAATATTCCAGGGGACAAAAGGTTCGATAAGCGAAGCATCCTTCCGTTTTATGGTTCCATTAGCGAGTACGACAGATGTATCAACCGGAATAAGAAAGTTCTTCCCGGGAATGTGATCCACCTGTTCCGGATAGTTTGGAATGGTTTTGGTACGGGGGTCATCGCTTAGAACGAATTTGACAGCGTCTTCCACATTAATAGGTTCCTTGATTCTGTCGAGAAGATAGATCTGGTTTCTGCGTCCTGAGACATACTTGTCGCGTGTCATGGACAATGGAAGAGGATCGGATTCATATGCCTTACGTTTCATCTGGTCAATATACCAGTCCATATTGAGTAACATGAGGTTGCAAACCCTGACGTCAGTGCGTATGCCTTCTACTTCCTGGCAGTACCATAACGGGAAGGTGTCGTTATCGCCATTGGTAAACAAAATGGCACCTGGCGCGCAAGTTTTGAGGTAGTTGGCAGCAAGATCCCGGGTGGTATATCTGCCGGAGCGGTCATGATCGTCCCAGTTTTCCTTTGCCATAATGCCCGGCACAAGGAGGAGGCATAGTATTGTTACAAGAATTGCTTTCAAGGTCTCCCTTTTTCTTCCAAGTACCTCCCAGATAGCTGCCACGCCGAGACCTATCCATATGGAAAAAGCATAGAACGAACCAACATAGGAGTAATCCCGCTCACGTGGCTGGAGGGGTGTCTGGTTCAGATAAATTACAATGGCAATTCCTGTCATGAAGAACAGGGTGAGTACAACCCAAAAATCCTTTCGGCGGCGGGAGAAGGCAGAAGCTTTTTCGTCTTTTTCTCTCTGGAACTGGTAGAGCAGTCCGATGATGCCCAGCAGAAGGGGTAGCATGTAATATTTGTTTCGGGAAGGAATGTTTTTTCTATATTCAGGAAGTGAGGCCTGATCACCCAGCATCATGCTGTCGATGGCATCAATTCCGGTAATCCAGTTTCCATTGGTTATACCACCGTCACCCTGGTTATCGTTCTGACGCCCGCTGAAATTCCACATGAAGTAGCGGAAATACATGTAACCAAGTTGATAGCCGATAAAAAATCGGAGGTTTTCAGCAAAAGTGGGCCGGATATACGTCTGTGTTTTTCCGTCCCTTCCGGTAATCCGAACCGGTTTGCCTTTTACTTTACCCCAGTCCTGATAAACCCTTATATGTGAAGGATCATTACTCCACATACGGGGGAAAAAACCTGTCAGTTCAGAGGCATATACGTACTTTGGCTTTTTATAAATTACAACATATTTACCGTTAAGTTGTGCATATTCATTATCTCCTTCGGCAACGTCAATGATAGGAGCGCTGTAGTATTGCCCTTTAAAAAGGGGCCTGTCTCCGTATTGTTCGCGATTCAGATAGCTGAGTAAGGCAAAAACATTATCAGGGCTATTTTCATCCATGGGGGGGTCAGCAAGAGCTCTGATAACAATAGTGGCATACGATGAATATCCGATAAGAGCTACGGTAAAACATAAAATAATTGTATTCAGCAGAACTTTCCGGTGGCGAACAGTATACCGGATGCCAATTATGATAAGGCTTACAAGAAGGGCTGTATAGAAGATAACTCCTGAATTAAATGGCAGTCCGAAACCATTTACAAAAACCAGTTCAAACCAGCTGGCCACCTTAATAACCCCGGAGATAACCCCATACATCATGGCTCCGAGGATGACCATACCAATTATTAAAGCGTATATAAATCCTTTTGTAGTGGGTTGGTATTTCCGGAAATAATAAATTAGAACCAGGGCAGGAATAGTCAGCAGATTCAGAAGGTGCACCCCGATTGACAATCCCATCAGATAGGCAATAAAAATCAGCCACCGGTTAGCATGTTTTTCATCCGCCACGTTTTCCCATTTAAGCATAGCCCAGAAAACGATGGCAGTAAAAAGGGATGAAGTAGCATACACTTCAGCCTCAACAGCAGAAAACCAGAATGAATCAGAAAAGGTATAAGCAAGGCTTCCAACAGCGGCACTGCCTAAAATGGCAATAAGACGGCTTGTGGTAAAATTCTCGTCAGGTGAAATTATTTTACGGGCCAGATGACTGATTGTCCAGAAAAGAAACAGAATGGTAAAGGCGCTTGCCAGGCCAGATAATGCGTTAATCATGACAGCAACCTTGGTTACATCTCCTCCTGCAAAGAGTGAGAAAAACCTGGCCATGAGCATAAAAAGAGGCGCTCCGGGAGGATGTCCGACTTGCAATTTGTAGGCTGAAGAGATGAATTCGCCACAATCCCAAAGGCTTGCTGTCGGTTCCAGCGTTAGCAGGTAAGTTAAGGCAGCAATACCAAAAACAATCCATCCGATTAGATTATTCCAGAACCTGAATTTTTTCATAGGTTTGATTCTACTGAATGATGACCAGACTTTTTGGTCACTTTGCGGGTGCAAGTTACTATTTTTTCCTTATGATTTGCCGGTAGGGGGAATATGCTATTTGCACAGGGACGTCACAGTATAAGAAAAAAATGTTAGCTTATCATTAATATTGCAAAATAAAATTTATTTTTCTGATGCATGGCAAAAAAGTCATTTAGAAACCGAAGCGGAATTGTTTATTCAACAAATCCTGATTTTGAATTTGAATCCCTGGAACAGAAAGAGGAGGAAGATACTTTGCTACCCGGGCATCAGGATTTAAGGGTTATGGTAGACCGGAAAAACCGTTCAGGAAAAACAGTAACTCTTGTTAAGGGATTCAGAGGAAGGAAAGAAGACCTTGAAGAGCTTGGGAAAGCCCTTAAATCGCGTTGTGGTACAGGAGGTAGTGTTAAAGAAGGGGTGATCTTAATACAGGGCGATGTAGCGGAGCGTGTATTGGAATTGTTACAACAGCTTGGTTACAAAGCCAAAAAGGCCGGAGGATGAAGGATGAAGGCGAGGAATAAGGCTAAACAAATTGTTTTCTTTCTGGGGATACTTCAATTACTATTTACAGAAGCAAGGGGTCAGTTTTATACTAGTGGTCAGGACCCTGCAGGAATACAATGGATGCAACTTAAAGGAAACCATTTCCGGCTGATCTATCCGGTTGCTTTTTCATCGGAAGCGAAGCGTTTTGCATTTTTACTGGAAACTTACAAAGAACCGGTTTCGCGTTCATTGACATTTACTGCCAGGAGGTTTCCAGTTATTTTTCATCCTTACAGTATTATATCCAATGGATTTGTTGTATGGGCTCCCTGGCGCATGGAAATTTATCCACTTCCTCCGCAGGATATTGACGCTGAAAATTGGCTGACACAACTGGCTATTCATGAATACCGGCATATTGTCCAGTTGCAAAAACTCAATCAGGGTTTTACAAAGGGTCTGGGTATTCTGGCAGGTGAACAGGGTCCGGGAGCCGTTTCAGGCCTTATTCCGCGTTGGTTTCTGGAAGGTGACGCTGTCCGTACTGAAACTATGCTGGGTATTGGCAAACGAGGTCAACTGCCATCCTTTCATCTCGAACTCAGAACACTGCTTCTTTCGCAACCAGAACCTTACCCGTTTCTGAAAGCTATGCTTGGTTCATACAGGAATTTTGTACCGGATTATTATCAGTATGGTTATGGTATGGTTTCATGGACTGAAGAAAAATACCGGGCGGATGTTTTTTCTACAGCTATTGATTTTACTGCACGCAGGCCATACCTGTTATATCCCTTCGGAATCAGTCTGAAAAAGACAACAGGATTAAACCAGCAGGGACTTTATAAAAAAGCTATGCAGGATCTTAGGGAAAAATGGAATCATCAGGAACCAACTAAAATTTTTCCCGAAAAAAAGATTTGGAATCGGCGAAAGTCAAAAGAATATATTACTTATCGTTTTCCGGTATTTGTCAATGACAGTACGGTAATTGCCTGCAAATCTGGACTGGGAGAAATCCCTTCTTTTGTAAAAATCGGGAGAGACGGGAAAGAAAAAAGGATTTTGCATTACGGTTCAGAAAATCTTGTAAGGATTTCTGTTGCAGGGAATCAACTGGTTTGGACAGAAGTCAAATCTGATACACGCTGGCAGAATAGCAGTTTTTCAATTATAAGAAGGTTGGATCTATCATCTGGAAAACAATATCGGGTTACGAGGCGGTCTCGTTATTTTGCGCCTGTGTTGTCTGGCAATGGGACACAGATTGCTGCTGTTGGGATTACTTCGGAAAATGCAGTATCACTGGTTATTTTGGGGACACAGGACGGTACGATTCTGCGGAAGATACCATCGCCTGGCAATGCAATGCTTATGGAACCCTGCTGGATCAGCGACAGTGAAATAGCTGTACTGCTCCAGGAACGAGAAGGCAAGAGTATCTGGAAATATGATCAACAAAGCAATACGTGGAGTTCGTTTCTTCCGGCAACTACTGCAGAACTGGGTGATTTGACCGCGGCCGGACCCTGGCTTTTCTTCCGTTCGGGATTAACTGGCGTTAGCAACATTTTCGCGTTGAACATCCTTGATTCGTCTATATGGCAGGTGACATCCGTTCAATATGGGGCTGCCAGTCCTTCTGTTTCTCCTGACGGGAAACGTATTGTATTCAGTGATTACTCAGCTAGCGGTTATGACATTGCAGAAATACCTCTTGATACAGTTTTTTGGGTAAGGTGGAATGACATAAGCCAGACGAGTGATATGTTTTTAACTGCCACCAAGGACTACAGGGCAGGAATATCTGATTTTTCCGGGTTAGACTCTCACACGTTTACCGAGACTGTTTATCGGCCATGGCTTCATCTTTTCAAAATTCACAGCTGGCTTCCCCTGTACGCTGACTATGACCTTCTGCGGCAGGGAGACCCTGCAATAGGTGCCGGTTTTATGATACTGGGCCAGGATCTGCTGAATACTTCTTTTTTGTCGTTTGGAAGCGATTGGTCAAAGGGATATCCCGTTTGGAGGGGTACATGGACGTATGCTGGCCTTTATCCGGTATTCAGAATTCAGGCAGAGCAAGGAGGTCTGCCCCTGGTTTATAGGGCAGGGACAAATGCTTTGCCTGCTCTGGAAAAAGATCATTCTATGGTAAGCACCAGAATATCTTTTCCGCTAAATTTCACTTCTGGTGCATATATTCAGTATTTTCATACCTCAGTGGAGTGGGAGTATAAAAACGATTGGTTTTATAAACCTGATCAGACAGCTTTTATACGCGGCATACATTTTTTTAATGCCAGTCTTTATGGCTACCGGTATCTTCGCCTTGCTCCCCGTGATATCAGTCCACGATTCGGACAGGTAGCTGAAATTAATCTGAATTTTTCTCCTTTCAGCAAAGAAGAGATTGGACCGTTACTTACTGGAAGGTATGGCCTTTTTCTTCCAGGATTGGGCAAACACCACTCCTCACTCATCAATTATTCTTTTTTAAATCAGTTTTATAGCAAAAGCCGCTATCTTTATTCATCAGGCGGTTATTTTCCACGGGGGTATGTCCCCGCCACCTCTTCCGAGATGCACAAATGGAGTATTGATTACCGTTTTCCTCTTTTTTATCCCGATTGGCATATTCAAACTTTATTTTACCTGAAGCGGCTGCGGGCAGACCTGTTTACAGATATTGCCGCAGGTAAAATTCTTAATGACAACAGACAGGCATTCGATAAGAAGAATTTTTTTTCCTGTGGGGGAACCTTATACACTGATTTTCACCTTTTTCGCATTATTTTTCCCTTTTCGCTTGGTGTGCGAGTTATCTATATTCCGGAATTCAATACCTTCAGATTTACACAGTTGATCAATATTGATCTTACAGATTTCTAGAATCAAAGAAAAATGGTGTGGTGCCGGAAATTAAAAAATGCTTGTATTTTCATCTTAAGGAAACCGTTGTAATTTTGTACAATTGTCATTACTAAAAATGTGTTCAAAAAATTCCTACATATTTTCAGTGGAGTAAGCCGGCTCTTTTCAGCTTTTTTGCGGCTCAATATAACTGGTTTGCTGGGAACCATTGCTTTCCATTTGCTTGTATTGTTTATTTTCTTGAGTACCAGAATAATTACGAGAACCAATTATCCGCCAAAGGAAATAATGATTGAATTTCCGGAAGAATTAAAGACGGAAGAAATTGAAAAGCTGGAGCAAATAAAGAAAGAACAACCTTCGGTTGAAAAAATGGCAGATAGATTTATTGGGCGTAATATAGCTGTGGATGCCACTGACAGGGTGAAGGATGAGGTAAGTACCGAGAAATACATTCAGGAGCTTGAGCAGAAGATGGATTTGCCAGGATTTAAGGCACTGCAGAGTCCGCAATCAGCAGAAATATATCAGAACGACGAGGCGAATCCCGACCGCAGTGATGCGGGATTGCAGGTACAAAATCAGGAACCTCAAAAGAAGACAGAAGAAAAGATTTATCGGGGTCCTACCACTATCATGTTTGAATTTGAAGGTCCAAAAAGGAAACAACGATTCATACCTGTACCGGTCTACAAATGTGAAGGAAAAGGTCTGGTAGAAACAGAAATTTATGTAGATCAGCAGGGCAATGTGGTTTCAGCACGCGTTATTCCCGAAAAATCGACCACAAATGATGAATGCCTCTTCGATGCTGCAGTGAAATATGCCCTTAGAAGCAAATTTAGTGCTGATCCCACTGCACCTGTCAGGCAAAAAGGTAAAATCTGGTATCAATTTATTGCCCAATAATGAACCTCCTGACTTTTCAACCTACCGGAGCAATGTCATTAAGAAGATATTCTGCTCCTGGATTTTCTGGACTGGATAGATGGAATTCGAATTCCTTTCTAAGATTTTTTTCTTCAGTACTCCAATGGTTTCGAAGAGAAAGATTTTTTTCAGCCCGTAAAAAGCATTTGCTGTTTCGTGTTTCGTGCTTCATTGTTGGCATGATTATTACCTTTCCCTGTGAGGGAAGGAGTCTTCAGGAAATAAAACGAAGTGGCAAACTTTATATCGGATTAACGCAGTGGGATTATTCGAATATAAATTATCCTCTGGCTCTGGAATTTGCACGTTATCTGAATGTAAAACCTGTTGAAGTTACTGTTGACTGGAATGAGGTTTTCAGCAGAAGCGGAAAGATTCCTTCCGATATAGAAACAAATCCTTCCATCAGGTATACACCAGATGTATTTGAAAAGGTTGATATTGTCTGCAGTACATTTTCAATCCTGGAATGGAGGCTGAAGCTGTTCGATTTTGCCCGAACGCTTTATTCGGCAGAACTCCTGCTGGTTGGGAACGAAGGTACTGTTCCTGAAAACTTCAGGGATCTTTCGGGGAAAAAGATTGCCTTTATGAAAGGCACGAGCTTTGAAACTCACATGCAGGAAATAAACAAAGAAACAGGTGATGCTATCCAACTAGTATCGGTTAAATCGACTGATGAATCAAAGGAATTGCTTCTTAAAAGAAAAGTATTCGGAATCGTTCTTGATGCTGATGAAGCATTGCAGTTTTTCAGCGAGAATCAGGATAGAATTCGGATAGCGTTTCCGGTTAGTGAGATTTCGAGGAGTGCATGGGCAGTAGAGAAAAACAGCGACCTGCAGTTTGAAGTAGAAGATTTTTTTGAGGCAATTGCAGAAAACGGGGTGCTTGACAGAATCTTTTCTGCAAAATTTCATATCAGATATTCCTCATATGTTGCCCAACTTCGTAAGACTGCGAGGCCGAGATATATCCACCGTGACCTCGACCAAATTATTGCCGCAAAGGAATTAGTTGTTGCCTTTCGTGAAAGGAATTTTGTCTTTCATGAAGGCGAGAATAAGCAGTTTATGCACGCACTTGCAGAAGAGTTTGCTGATTACCTGGGAGTTAGGCTTGATTATGTTATTACACCAAATTCATCGAAATACTTTGAAAATAAGGAAGGTAAAATCGTAAAAGATAGTTCCTATACACCCGACTGGTTTAACTCCTTTGACGTAGCCTGCGACATTTTTGTTCCAGTTTACTGGCGGTCAAATAAAGTAGATCTGGTGCCTCTTATCCCTGGTGAATATTCTCTGGTAGCAAGAAAAAAGACTCATATTGCAAATGAAAAAGACTTATTGAAACTGAGAGGAGTAGTGACAAAAGGTACCATTTATGAAGATATATTGCTCAGGAAAGGATGTTCAGATCTGATATATGCCGATGTTGATCATTTTCTTGAAACAGTCAATGAAGGTAAAGCCGATTATGCCATTATTCTGAATGCTTTTTTTGAACTTTCTAAATATCCTGAGTTGGAAATCAAATTCCCAATGGGCGAAACAGAGATTTGCTGGGCAGTGAGAAAGGATCAGCCGCTTCTGAAAAAAACCCTTCAGCAATTTATTGCAGAGTCCAACAGGAATGGTCTGCTGAAAATTCTTCAGGAATCCTTGCATACGGAATACAATTTTTCCACTGAAGCGATAATGGATAATTACTATGAGTCGTTTCAGACAGGACAGTTTCCATACGTTCTGTATGGCACTGAAGATGGTTTACCACAGGAAGATGTATTGTCCATCATACAGGATAAACGCGGGTACATGTGGTTTGGTACCAATGCAGGTGCAGCAAGGTATAATGGACGTGAAATGCAGATATACGACCGGCACAGGGGACTTCCGGGCAATGTTGTTAACGGGATGGCTGTTGATTCTTCCGGAACCTTATATTTTGCCACTTCAAGAGGTATTGCCGTTATGACCGGCGAAAAGATACAGCGCATTTTCATGGAAGGAGAGCCATTTACGAGTGTTTATGTCGATTCCTTTCAGAACAAATGGTTTTTAGGCAATCCGTCTCTTCATATGCTGAGTGCTGAAGGTAAGATCGTCAGCTATGCCGGAAGTATACCCACTGTAAATGATATGGGAAGTATTCCGAAATCCCATTCCTACTATTTTGCAACCAGGGAAGGTATCTTTTTGCTGAATCCAGGTGGCAATTTTGTCCGGCTTACTAATGAACCCTGCCAGTCTCTGTATATTGATCCGAATGAAAACTTATGGTATACCACCCCCAAAGGATTATTTATCATATCAGCCTCTGAACTGGCTGAAGGGAAACTTCAACAGGTGCGTCGGCTCAACGAAACTTTAGGACTGTCAGGAGGGATGATAAAAAAGATTCTTGCTTCCCGTTATGGCGGGGTTTGGCTTCTTTCTGATTACCGATTCTATCAGGTGTTTTCTTTTTATCAGCGGGCCAAAGTCTTCGAACAGGAAATCGGATTGAAGAATAATACCATTCTTTCGCTCTATGAAGATACTGAAGATAACCTGTGGATAGGATTCAGCGGAGGACTACAACGGATGACAAACAAAAAAGGGTTACGGAACTTCTACCCGAACATAATAAACAGTTATGTTTACTCCGTTGTACAGGATAAACAGGGATTCATATGGATCGCTTCCAACAACGGAGTTTTTTGTTACGATGGTCGGCTTACAGACGTTGGCAAAAAACTGAACATAACGCCAGGCAGAGCAGTATTGGGCAAATATCCTGACGGAAGGATTGTTATTGCAACGGCAGAAAAATTATACCTGATGAATCATTCATCGGGAAACGTTGCAAAAACATTTGCATTTAAGCAGCCACTTCTCCGGTTGGAAAGAATGTTTATCAGCTCTAAGGGGGAACTGTTCCTTATGACCGGTTCGGAAGGAAAGGTTTATTATCTCCGTCATCCGGGCGATCCCGTAATTACCTATGAAAACCGGGCGACATCCAATATTCATACTCTTATTGAAGCGGAAGGCAGAGTTTATGGTGGTAATAGGAATGGAATTGTTGAATTCGGCAGTTACGGTTTCCGGCTTGTTAAAGATATCGGTCATGCTACCTGGTCGGTTTGTTATGACGAAGGGAAATTCTGGATCGGCACGGATAATGGGCTTTATGTTTTACAAAACAATGACCTTCAGAAGATACCCTATTCAAACCAGACGGATGTTGTTATCAAATCGATCATCCCGGCCAAAAACAAAGCGTATATGTGGCTGGGTACAAACAAGGGCTTTGTTTATCTGAACAAGCTTACTTCAAGGGAAGAACTCAGCATGTCGACAAAAGATGGTCTGCTTGGAGGAGAAATTACCACCGGGGGGCTTTATGTTGATACTTCTGGAATTTTATGGATAAGCACCTACCACGGACTGTCGAATTTTAATTTGCGGGCTGCCTCGGTTCAGGCCTATACACCAATCTGCTATCTGGAAAGGATTTTCCTGAACGGGAAAGAGATCAAACCCGAAAATCATAGAAAGTTCAAAAGAAAAGAAAACAACCTTGTATTTGAAATCTCTGCGCTGACATTTTCTGATGAAGGATCAGTGGAGTATGAATTTTATTTGCGGGGTCTAGAAAATGATTATTCATCCTACAACAAGGGAATGGATTATAAGGCAGTATATACGAATCTTCCACCGGGGAAATATGAGTTTGTTTACAAAGCACGGGGGAAAAACGGTATCTGGGGTTATTCTCAGAAATATAGCTTTTTAATACGTAAAGCCTGGTATGAAACCTGGATCTTTAAAATAAGTCTTATTATTCTGGTTGTAGCCGTTTTTATTCTGATTAATCAGTGGCGGATATACAGGATTCAGAAGCAGAAAGAAATATTGGAGAAGTTGGTAAAGGAACGTACGAGGGAACTTGAAGATGCCAATGAGGAAATTGAATTGCAGAGGGATCTGGCCGAACGGCAGAGGGATCAGATTTATCAGCAGAAAAAGGAAATACTTGACAGCATTCATTATGCAGCCCAGATTCAGAAGGCCATCCTTCCTTCCAATGAAGATCTGAACAGGCTTCTTCCTGATCATTTTATCTTTTTCCGACCGAAGGACGTTGTTAGTGGAGATTTTTACTGGGCTGCCAAAAAAAACGGGCGGATAATTATTACAGCAGCCGATTCGACCGGGCATGGAGTACCGGGAGCTTTTATGAGTTTCCTTGGTATTACTTATCTCAATGAAATTGTTGGGAAAAATGATGATATCACTCCTGCAGTTCTGTTAGATAAAATACGCAGTTACATTATACAAATCCTTGGACAAGAAGGAGCCGAAGCAGAACATAAGGATGGCATTGATATGGGTTTATGCATAATTGATCCTGTGACCCGAATGGGTGAATTTGCCGGAGCCAATAATAATCTGGTGATCGTTCGAAGAGGAGAACTTCTGGAAATTAATGGGGACAAGATGCCCATAGGAATTCACAGGAATATGATGCCGTTCAAAAATCATCTGTTAACCCTGGAGACCAATGACATGCTGTATTTATTTTCTGATGGTTATTCCGACCAGTTCGGTGGACCGTCAGGCAAAAAAATGCTACGAAAAACTTTTAAGGAAATTTTACTGGAAATCTCTGCCTTGCCTATGAGTCGCCAATTCGATATTCTGGAGGAGCGTTTTCTTCAGTGGAAAAAGGATTTTGAGCAAACTGATGATGTTCTGGTAATTGGGGTACGCATCTGAAAAGATCGAAAATATTGTGGGGTCAATTTAAAGAAAATCGGATTCTGTTTCTAAATTGAGCTTATTGCTTGATATTCTTGGTCAGGATATTATCAAGGCTGACGATATATTCAAGTGCTTTTTGTTCACCGAAAATTTTTTCAAATTCATTCCGAAGGAATTCACGTATATCTGTTTCCCAATCAAGGTAAGACAAAGTTGAAATACGACCAAGTTCTCTTTTCTCAAAAAAACGTTTCAGAATATTTACTTTGGTATGATAAGCCAGGTAAGCTTTAATGGACACACGTAATTCGTTTGAAAGCATGTTTTCAAGCATTTTCAGCTCGCTGGGGAGTATTTCAAAGGTGGTCTCATAAAAGGAACTGAATGAATTGTTCCAGTTAATAAAGTGTATAAAATAGTTCGTAAGCCGGAATAATTCTTTGTTTTCATCCTGGTCTATGGTTTTGAGGAAAAGTTTCTTCAGTTCATCCCGGTACCATTCTTTTATGCTTTCGTCAAGTATGTGGGTAATTTCAGTAGAATGCTTCTGGTATTCGACGCTGAAATTGGAAAGGGAAAAATCCTTATTGTGAAAAGGATCATGGTATTTTATAATGCGGATGATTACATTAATTTCATCATTCAGAAGATGCCAGAGTGGAAAAAGTTTCTGCTTCTGAATCAGTTTAAGCCATGTTTCGCTGAAATACCCTTCGAGAAAAAGATTTTTGAGTTCCAGGTCATTGTGGGTTATGCGTTCAATATCACTTCTGTAGATTTTTAGATGTTCATTAATACGGCTTTTAATCTGTGCTTTCTTCCCGGTAACAATGATTTGAATGTAAAGAGGATAAAATTTTTCCTTCCCATGAAACTGAGGTTTAGCTCGTAGGTTAAGATAATGTTTTACTGTTATCTTTCTTGGTTCCATGCAAGATTATGAAACACCTAAAATACAAAAAAATCATATGAAATAAAAAAAGAACCTAATTACCTGTTTAGTATGATTTTATAGTGGGTTGAGCATTAGAAGCAACAACGAATAAGCGCTTGGAGGGCATGTGATTATTAGCTCAGCAGGATTCGCTCCGCCAAATTTCAGTGAAAGCACTTGCTTATAATGTGCAATTTGGGTGTATAATTTACATCTATAATTTACAAATATCAGAAAGAACCAAAAAGAAGACAATCATTTTATACAATTCAGACAAATATCTGGTGAAGACAGGGAGTTAAATATTTTCTTTCTCAACTGCCTTGCTTTTTCCCCTTTCCAAATCTCAGAAAAAGTCGATTGGTTAAGGTTGCCAAAGGAATAAGTGGCATTTTTATCGAAACAGCATGGGAGCAAAAGACCATCCCAGGTTATTACAGGAGATGTCCACATGAGGTGGCATGAACTATGCGATAATTGCTGTTTATTACTGGAATACCGTGACCATTTACCGCCGGCAGGAAGTACCTTCCCGGGTCTGGAGGGATGGAGTATTTGTGGTATTTTGACACAAAACACATCAGCCCCGAGATATTTTGCCAGTTTCCTTGCCTGCTTCATTTGGTGCTGGTTATGGCTGAAAACAAGAAACTGGATTATAATCAAAGGGTGATTGACTTTTTTCTGCCGGCGGATTCTTGCCAGTGTCCTGATGCCATCAGTTATCTGCAGGAAATTGCCATTAATACGGTATGTTTCGTACACTTCCTGACTGATGCCGTCCAGGGAGATGATGATTCTGCTTAGACCAGCCTCTATTATCTTCTCTGCATTCCTTTCAGTAAGAAAGTGACCATTGGTTGAAATGCTAGAATACATTTTGTTTTGTGTGGTAAAGGTTATCATAATCGGGAGGAGAGGGTTCAGAAAGGGCTCTCCCTGAAAATGAAGCTGAATCCACAATGATTTCTTACGGGTTTGCTCAATGATAGAGCGAAACAGCTCCATGTTCAACAGGCCTTTGGGTCTTATAAGCTGGTCAGAACCGGTGATGCATTCCGGGCATTTCAGGTTACAGAGAGCTGACGATTCAACGGAAAACGCCGTGGGCATCCCAAAATGATGTATTTTACCTGTTAACCTAGATAAATGGTATGACCCTTCCAGAAGAATCCAATTGCCGATTCGTGCAGGAGTAAGCAATCTCAAAATTCTGATCAGATCAGCAAAGAAATACTTCCAGGAAAGGATGTAGGTCCGGGTTATCTTCACTGTTTATTCCGATTCGAGAATTTTAAGAAGCTCGTCAAGTTTAGGAGTGAGAATGATCTCGGTGCGACGGTTTTTTTGTCTTGCTTCTTTGGTCTTGGCTGGATCCACGGGCATAAATTCTCCTCTGCCGCTGGCAGTTAGGCGTCGGGGATCAATTTTTGTCCCATCCAGCAATATTCGGACAATGGCTGTAGCCCGTTTTACGCTGAGATCCCAGTTATCACGTATAGAGGCGGAAGGTATTACCGGTACATCATCTGTATGGCCTTCGATGGTTATATTGATATCAGGATTTTGCTCCAATACCTTTGCCAGTCTCTTCAGCGCGGTAACACCACGGGGATCGACCTCCGTACTGCCGCTCTGGAATAACAGCTTTTCCTCAAGGGAAACATAAACTTTCCCATTGCGAATATTTACAGAGAGACCTTCTTTTTCAAACCCCAGAAGTGCATCGCTGACTTTATTTTTCAATGCTTTTACGGTCGAATCTTTCCGGTAAAGAATGGTTTCAAGTTCTTTCATTCGGGCATTCCGCTGATCGAGTTCTGCGCCCATTCGGTCAAGTATCATTTTCTTTTCCTGAAGATCCCGTTCAAGCGCTTTAAGTCTGTTTTCTCTGTCAGTCAACTCTTCTTGTGAAGCCTGCAATTTTTTTAACAGACGGGCTGTTTCCCGTTCATTTCCTTTCAGAAGTTCTTCCTGTGCTGCTTGCAGTTCGTTATATGCACGGTCCAGCTGGTTGTAGTTTTTTTTCAGCATTTCAAGCTGCTGAACGAGATCAGCGCTGTCAGATACCAGAGAGCCGATCTTTTCTTCCATTTGCTGCACTTTAAATTTCAGTTCCCGTCTTTCTACTGATAATTGCTCGTTTTCCTGTTTAAGTTGTTCTGTTTCGGACGTACATTTTTTTTCAAGATCATTGAATTTTTTCATGGTTACGCAAGATCCGAGGGAAAATAATGCAATAACCAGAAGTACAATATGCTGTCTTTTCATTGGCGTTATTTTTATGGCAAATATACAGCAAAAGATGCAATGCATTCCGATGTAGTTTCTGTAAGGAATTATTGTAAGTGTCTGATGACATCAGAACGTTGAACATATTCATGGAAATATCTACCTTTGTGCACATTTATTCCGTATGTCTCATTATCCATTATTGGAGAAAATTTATTATCCCGATGATCTGAAAAAGCTCACACCAGAGGAGTTGATTCAGGTCTGTCATGAATTGCGTGAATTTATCATCGATATTGTTTGTGAGAATCCGGGTCATCTGGGAGCCAATCTTGGTACGGTGGAACTTACTGTAGCATTGCATTATGTGTTTAATGTTCCCCACGACAAAATTATCTGGGATGTTGGCCATCAGGCATACGGTCATAAAATTCTGACCGGGCGAAGGGAAGTATTTCATACCAACCGCAAGTATGGCGGTATTAGTGGGTTTCCCAAACGTGATGAAAGTCCGTATGATGTTTTTGGTACCGGGCACTCATCTACATCTATTTCGGCTGCTTTGGGGATTGCTATGGGGCTAAGGTACAACAGCAGAGAAGAATCCAATGTTATTGCAGTTATTGGAGACGGAAGCCTTACAGGGGGAATGGCTTTTGAAGGGCTTAACAATGCAGGTACTCTGCATCCCAACATGCTAGTCATTCTCAACGACAATAACATGTCCATTGATCCCAACGTAGGAGCCCTGAAAGACTACCTGCTTGATATTACGACGTCAAAGACATACAACAGGTTCCGTGATGAGATCTGGGATATGCTGGGGAAGCTAGGTCGCATGGCACCATTTGCCCGTCAGTATGTTCAGAAGATTGAGGCATCGCTGAAAGCTCTTTTTCTCAAACAAAGCAATCTTTTTGAAGCACTAAATTTTCGCTACTTCGGTCCCGTTGACGGCCATGATGTTGTGCATCTCACGGAGGTTTTGCAAGACCTGAAAAGTATTAAAGGACCGAAACTCCTGCATGTACTTACAAAGAAAGGGAAGGGATTTCCCAGGGCTGAAGAAAATCAAACAGCGTTTCATTCACCCGGCCGGTTTGACCGAAAAACAGGAGAAATCCTGTCGGTGGCGGATACCGAATCGGAGCCTCCCAGGTTTCAAGATGTATTCGGGTATACTCTTCTTGAGCTGATGGAGCAGAATAGAAAAGTGATCGGGATAACGCCTGCCATGCCTACGGGTTGTTCCATGAATATTGCCATGGAGCGGTTTCCTGACCGTATTTATGATGTTGGAATTGCCGAGCAGCATGCGGTAACCTTTTCTGCTGGTTTAGCCACACAAGGGCTTATTCCCTTTTGCAACATTTATTCATCATTTATGCAAAGAGCCTATGATCAGGTGATTCACGATGTTGCCATTCAGAATCTTCCCGTGGTTTTGTGCCTTGACCGGGCCGGGCTTGTTGGAGACGACGGTGCCACCCACCATGGTGCGTTTGATCTGGCCTATTTACGTTGTATCCCTAATATAGTGATAGCCGCTCCAATGGATGAGATTGAATTGCGGAATTTGATGTTTACTGCACAGCTTCAACCAGAAGGGCCATTTGCCATACGATACCCGAGAGGAAAAGGAGTACACACCAACTGGAGAGCAGCCTTTCAGAAAATACCGATAGGGAAGGGTCGTATTATTCAAGAAGCAGAAGGTATTGCAGTGCTTTCTCTCGGATATCCAGGGAATTTTGTACGGGAGGCAGCCCGGAAACTATCGGAAGAAGGTATTCATTTTTCACATTATGATCTTCGTTTTCTAAAGCCGCTTGACAAGGAACTTTTACGGTATATTTTTGATCGACATCAACAGATTATTACTGTTGAAGACGGCGTTCTTGCGGGAGGCTTCGGAAGTGCTGTACTTGAATTTATAGCCGATGAAGGGATAAAAGCGCAGGTAGTACGCCTGGGAATCCCTGACCGTTTTATTGAACATGGTACCCAACCAGAATTATGGAAAGAATGCGGTTACGATGCTGATAGTATTGCGGCTGCAGTGAAAAAGATGCTGGTAGGAAAAATCCTTCAGAAAGTAAGCTGACTCTTTTTAAAAAAATTGTATTTTCGCACTCCCTGAGTTCTTTGTAAAAATGCCCGGATGGCGGAATAGGTAGACGCGCTGGTCTCAAAAACCAGTGGGATTTTCCCTTGCCGGTTCGATTCCGGCTCCGGGTACTGCTTTTTTCAGGTTTTTTTTGGTTATTGGCGTATTGTTTAATGGTCGGTCAATTTATCCTGGTTAAATTTGGAGGTTGAAATTTATCTGAGCAGCGTCTATTAGACAGAAGATATAGCAACGCTGTGAGTGTATAAAAGTTTGCATGTTATGGCAGAGAAGGACCCAATACGGCCTTATGGTGACAAGCAGTTGCAGTTTGACAGGAGATATCTCGAGATGGCCCGTATCTGGGGGCAGAACAGTTATTGCAAGCGCCGACAGGTAGGTGCCCTGATAGTAAAAGGAAGGATGATTATTTCAGATGGATATAACGGGACACCTGAAGGGTTTGAAAATGTTTGCGAAGATGAAACATTTCATACCAAACCCTACGTTTTACATGCCGAGGCGAATGCTATCACCAAGGTGGCAAAATCGAACAACAGTAGCGAAAATGCAACGCTATATGTGACTTGCTCTCCATGTATGGAGTGTGCAAAGTTGATCATTCAGTCGGGTATCAGACGAGTAGTTTTTTCTGAGAAATATCCCAATGAAGATGGAATCCGGTTGCTGGAAAGAGCCGGAATTGAAGTTGTACATATACTCTTGTAATTTTATGGAACAAAAACACAACCGGGTTAACGTTATTCTTCCTTTGTTGCTGGCCATCATGCTTGGGGGAGGAATACTGCTGGGTATTAACATACGGTTACGGTCTGACAGAAGCCAGTATCTTATCTATCCCCGTACCGATAAGATCGGGACGGTAATGAGTTATATTTTGGGAGAATATGTTGATACTGTTAATAAGGAAAAATTAACCGAAGATGCCATCAGGGCTCTTTTGAATGATCTTGATCCGCATTCCGTCTATATTCCGGCGTCAGAGCTTCAGGCCGTAAATGAGCCGCTGGAAGGTAATTTTAGCGGAATCGGTGTTCAGTTCAATATGCAGAATGATACGGTTGCCATCATTCTGACGGTGGCCAATGGTCCATCAGAGCGTGTGGGAATCCGTCCCGGAGACAGGATAATTAAAATAAATGACACCCTGGTTGCTGGTGTAAAGTTGGGTACGGATAAAATAATGAAGAAACTAAGGGGACCACGTGGAACCAGAGTTAAGGTCAGTATTATGCGACGAGGAATTCCCGGACTTCTGGACTTTGAAATTACACGGGATCAGATTCCTATTTATAGTGTTGATGCAGCTTATATGCTTACCCCTTCAACGGGATATATCAAGATAAGCAGTTTTTCGCGTACTACCCACGAGGAATTTGTCAGTGCCGCTGAAAAGCTCCATAAACAGGGTATGAAAAGGATTATAATTGATTTGAGAGGGAACGGAGGAGGATATATGGAGTCGGCCACATCAGTGGCAGACGAGTTCCTCGGAGACAATGAAATGATTGTCTTCACTCAGGGAAGGCAGCGTCCGCGTTCTGTTGTAAAAGCGCGTCCCGGGGGAATATGTGTTTCTGATAATGTTATTGTGATGATTGATGAATGGTCAGCCTCAGCGAGTGAAATTCTTGCAGGGGCTATTCAAGACAATGACAGGGGAACAATTATAGGCCGGCGCTCATTTGGCAAAGGTCTCGTTCAGGAGCAGATTCCCCTTCCTGATGGTTCTGCCCTGAGACTTACAGTAGCACGCTATTATACGCCTACAGGAAGATGCATTCAGAAACCATACCGTGACGGAACAGAGGCCTATTATCATGAATTAATGGATCGATACAATCGCGGAGAACTCAGTAAACCTGACAGTGCCCTCCTTCCAGATAGCCTGAAGTACAGAACACCCAAAGGAAAAGTTGTTTATGGCGGTGGAGGAATTATGCCCGATGTCTTTGTTCCCCTTGATACATCCGGAGTTACTTCATGGTTTACCCAGGTAAGAAGCAAAGGGCTGACATATTCTTTTGCTTTTAAATATACTGATGATCATCGCCAGGATCTTGAAAAATGCCAATCTGTCAATGCTCTTCTTGACTATCTCAATAAAAAGGATATTTTCAAAGATTTCCTAAAATTTGTAAGCAACCAGGGTATAGCACCAAAGCAGAATGAAATTGCCAAATCAAAATTACTCGCCGATACCGAAATAAAAGCATATATAGCAAGGAATATCTTTGATAATGAAGGATTTTACAGAGTCATCTTACAGATTGATGAGACCCTGAAAAAAGCACTGGAACTTCCGGAATAATGGTATGGTTTGGTTGTATTTTTTAGTATTATTGAACAGTTTTTACTTTAACTGTAAAAACGTTCAACCAACCTACTATGAATACGGCCGGAAAATTTTCTTTAACAAAAGGAACTGCACGGTCAGTTCTTTTTTTGGTTCTTTTCTTTTCAGGTGTTAGTGCTCTAATATATCAGATAGTATGGATCCGGAAATTCGGGCTGGTTTTCGGGGTTCATGTTTTTTCCATGAGCACGGTGCTTAC
>CAZJQN010000064.1:0-19968 GCA_964548125.1 uncultured Bacteroidales bacterium
CAGGAGGATATTTTGTATGGAAATACCTTTCAGGTAAGCGGTTGATACATTTGGCGACTGCTGCAGGGCTATTTACTCTGGCTGGATTGCTGAAAATAAGTTCGTTGCTGTTATTTTGTTCCCTTGTGGCTGTTTTCCTTGCCGCTTTGTTTGGACTCTTTGGTCTGAAGAAACTTTCGGCGCAAAAGTGGCTTCCTGTAGTTCTTGCTAGCCTGGTGGTACTCGGAATCACTTTCACCTGGTACAAATATGCCATCCACTACAATACCATCCATAAAACCCGCGGAGCAATTTTTCTGCAGGGATTCTATCCTATCTGGGATCTGGACAAAGCTGCCATCCTGGCTAACTGGCGCACCCTTCGGCAGAATCTGTTTCCCGCGTACTTTCATCCCTACCTTATCTACTTTGTTCTCCTGGCATTTATCCTCAATCTTTTTCATTTCAAATCCTGCAACCGGATACTGATTTTGCTGAACATCGCCACTTTTTTAGGCGTGGTTGCTTACATGCTTTTCTTCTATAAGGCGTTTGATGTACATGATTACTACCTGACGGATCTGCTTCTATTTGTTCCGGTAACCCTGCTTACTTTTTCTGAACGTGTTGTGCGCACAAGAAAGCAACTCGTTTCTCAATGGTACTTTTATCTGGCAACCATACTGTTTGTTTTATTTCTCAGCTATTATGCGGCTTTGAAAATCAGATTGCGGTATAATATACACCAGCATTTTCGTGGACTGCACAGGCTGCTTCCTAAGGAAGAAATTGATGTGTATAACTGGTACCACTGGCACTATGCAACCTATTACAAGGCCTATGAATCGGCCGAACCCTGGCTCAGAAATCAGGGTATCAGGCGGACTGATCGCATTATCAGTATTCCTGATCAGAGCATTAACATCACATTGTATCTTATGGATCAGAAAGGATTCACTGATTTCGGACGCAGGAGAAACCCACCACAATCTCTCGGGAACTGGGTAGAACATTGCCGGGGTCTTGGTGCTCAGTATCTGGTTGTTAATGACAAGGAATTACTGAAAGATACCACTCTTGTTCCCTACTGCCAACAAAAAATTTCTGAGTACAACAACCTCATTTTATTTGATTTACGAAATTTACCCAACATAGATGATTAAATTTTTCAAGTAGTTTTCCATCGAAATAGAGCGACACGTGAAAAAAAAGATAGCATTTCACTGGCAAATACTGATTGCACTTGTTCTGGGCGTATTATTCGGGCTATTTCTGAAGCCTTATTCTTCCTGGGTTGACTGGATGGGAGAATTATTTTTAAGGGCCCTGAAAATGATTGTTGTTCCCCTGATATTCTTTACCATTACTTCCGGTATAGCAAATAACGGCAATGCTGCTAATCTGGGGAAAATAGGAGGAAAAACCCTTGGATTCTATTTTTTAACCACCCTGCTGGCTGCGATCACAGGGCTGTTGCTGGTGAACCTAATGCAACCCGGACAGGAGGCCGGGCTCCTGTTGCAGAATCTTCCGGAAAAAGGACTACCTATTCATGAAGAAAAATCCATCCGGGATCTCCTGATCACCATCATACCTGACAACATTTTTTCTGCTTTCTCGGCATCCAACACCCTTCAGATTATAGTATTTGCCGTTCTCATGGGTTTTTTTATCACCAAGTTACCAGAGAATCAGCGCCAGATTCTGACCCTTTTTTTTAATGCATCCTCCGCTGTGATGATGAAAATCACAATGTTCATTATCCGTTTTGCTCCTTACGGAATATTTGGCATAGTTGCCCGCCAGGTTGCACTGCAGGACAATCCCGCCAGTCTTGCAGCCAGTCTTGGTCGCTACATGCTGGTAGTCATAACCGGTCTGAACCTGCATAGTCTGGTATCATTGCCTGTCATCCTCATTGCGTCGGGAATCCATCCCATTCGGCATTACAAAGCAATGCTGCCCGTTTTGATTACCGCATTCAGCACTTCCTCATCGAATGCCACCCTGCCACTGACTCTTTCGACAGTTCAGAACGGGTGCGGAGTATCACAGAGGATTGCAGGTTTTACCCTTCCTCTGGGTGCCACAATCAATATGAACGGGACAGCTTTGTACGAAATCGTTGCCGCCTTATTTATTTCCCAGGTTTATGGAATTCATCTTCCAATTGACAAACAGATAACAGGAGTACTCGTTGCCTTGCTAGCGGCTATCGGGGCAGCAGGTATTCCGATGGCCGGACTGGTTACTATGACCATAGTACTGACAGCCATGGGACTTCCCGTAGAAGGAATTGCGCTGGTACTTGCCGTAGACAGGCCGCTCGACATGCTGCGCACCCTGGTCAATGTTCTGGGCGATACATGCGGTGCCGTTGTGGTGGCCAAATCGGAAGGAGAAAACCTCACTGTAACCTGCTCGAAACCCAGAAAGACAGATCAAACCAACGCATCGTAGAGAATTTCGACCGGATGAAGACCTTTGCGTCCAGTACCATCCTTGATCTGATGCCGGCAGCTCGTTCCCGGGGCAGCAATAATAACATCCTCTGCTGCATTTCGAATAGCCGGGAAAAGGACTAATTCTCCAACTTTCATAGACAATTCGTAATGCTCTTTCTCATACCCGAAAGAGCCTGCCATGCCGCAGCATCCGGACGGAATTTCAGTAACCGTATAATTTTCCGGGAAAGAAAGAACCTTTTTTGTTGGGTTGGTTGACGCAACAGCTTTCTGCTGGCAATGACCATGGAGCTTAATGGTTCTTGCTGCCTTTGTAAACTGTTCCTTTTTGATTTTTCCGTTATCAATTTCTTTAGCCAGGAATTCATCGATCATAAAGGAGCAGGCAGCTATTTTTTTTGCCAGATCCTTCATTTCTCCGCGCATGAGGTCAGGGTATTCATCGCGGAAACCCAAAATAGCAGAAGGTTCAATACCCAGAAGAGGACGTTCGTATGACACATAATCTTTTAAGCAAAGCAGGTTGGTACGGGCAATTTTTCGGGCACGACGGAGAAGCCCTTTCGAGATATATGTTCGGGCACTCTCTCCATGACGTGGAAGCAGAACCCTGTAACCCAGCCGGTTAAGGAGCTTGATTGCTTTTATGCCAATTTCGACATCATTGAAATTAGTAAACTCATCAACAAAAAGGTTAACCACAGGAGCATTAACCGGCAAGGAATCATTGAGATCAGACAAATTTCTTTTTGCCCATCGGCGGAGAGTTGTTTTATAGAGCTTGGGGAAGGTTCTGTGAACAGTAAATCCCACCCATTTCATAAATGTGTGAGTAACAAGTTTGCTGGTAATAATTTTGTTGTAAAGAGCCGGAAAGACAGATCCCAGTTTATTGAACCAGGTAATATAAGCAACCAGTCGGGCCCGCAGGGGAACGCCATGGCTATCGTAATAATGCTGAAGGAATTCAGCTTTCAATTTTGCCATATCGACGTTTGACGGACACTCTGATTTACAACCCTTACAGGAGAGGCATAGGTCGAGGATATCGTAAATTTCTTTGTGGTCGAATGGATTTTTCTGGTTAGGACGAGACAGGAGTTCGCGCAGAATGTTAGCCCGGGCGCGAGTTGTAGTATTCTCGTCCATGGTTGCCATATAGCTGGGGCACATAGTTCCTCCAATTTTCGCCGATTTACGGCAGTCGGCTGAACCATTGCAGTTTTCGGCCATCCGAATATACCCCATGGTAGAAGAAAAATCGAGAATGGTTTCCGGTTCAGCTGGATACACACCGGCCTCGTAGCGCAGAGAAGTATCCATTGGCGGGGTGTCAGTAATTTTCCCGGGGTTTAGTAAACCTTCCGGGTCGAAGGTTTTCTTGATTTCTTTCAGTAAAGCATAATTTTTTTCACCTACCATCATCGGGATAAATTCACCCCGCAGTCTTCCATCGCCATGTTCTCCGCTGAGAGAGCCATTATACTTTTTAACCAACTTAGCCGTTTCGGTGGCCACGATTCTGAAAAGCCTGACATGATCAGGGTCTTTGAGATTCAATACTGGTCGCAGATGAAGTTCTCCGGTAGCAATGTGGGCATAATAAACGCAGTCCAATCCCAACCGCTGTAACATATCCTTGAATTCAGCAATATATCCTGGAAGTTTTTCAGGAGCAACAGCTGTATCTTCAATGACAGCCACCGGTTTTGCATCGCCCGGTATGTTGGAAAGAAGGCCGAGGCCTGCTTTGCGGAGAGCCCATACTCTTTTAATATCGGGTCCAGTGATGAGCGGAAAATAATATCCCAGACCGGAGGTACCCATTTCCTTTTCCATTCTGTTGCGAATCTCTTCTATCTCGGCAAGGGAATCTCTGGCAAATTCGGCAATAATAATAGCACCTGGTTCTCCCTGAATGAAAAACCGATTTTTTCTTTGTTCTATATTTTCTTTGGTACAGTCAATGATGATTTTATCCATCAGTTCTATGGATCCCGGGGCATACGTCAGAGCCATCAGATTGGCCTGCAAGGCTTCTTCGAGCGTATGACAATGAATTGCAATAAGCCCGGTAACCGGAGGAGGAAGGGGTTCAAGATGCAAGGTTATTTCCGTGAGAAACATCAATGTGCCTTCGGAGCCGGCAATCAGAGAAGAAAGGTTAAAAGGCGGACCATCAGGTGTAAAAGGTTGCTGGCGAAGGAGAATGTCGATAGCGTAGCCTGTATTCCTGCGTTTCAGCGACGGATCAGGATATTCTTTCAGAATATTGGTACGATTCTCAGGATCAGAAAGTATGGTTCGAATTTTTCTATAAATCTCCCCTTCCCTGTTATTCAGATGACATTTCTGCTCAAATTCTTCAGAAGAAAGTGGTCTGAACTCAACTTCGCTTCCGTCACTTAGAAAACCCTTGACAGACAACAGGTGGTCACGGGTACTTCCATAAATCAAGCTATGAGCACCACAAGCGTTGTTTCCAACCATCCCTCCTATCATACACCGGTTGGAAGTTGAAGTTTCGGGAGCAAAGAAGAGTCCGTAAGGTTTAAGCACCTCATTGAGTTCATCCAGCACAACTCCAGGTTCAACGCGCACCCAGCGTTCTTCAGGTTGGATTTCAAGGATTCTGTTGAAATACCGTGAGATATCTACAACGAGTCCCTTTCCGACAACCTGACCTGCAAGAGAAGTACCTGCAGCCCTCGGAATAATCGGTAAATTATATTGACGAGCAAAGCGGATAATTTTCTCAATATCATTCTTGTTTTTAGGCCGGATGACAGCATCGGGTTTTTCTTTGTAGGCCGATGCATCTGTTGCATACATCAGCAAAAACGATTCACTGGTATAGATGTCACCTTCTATCTCATTTTTCAGTGCGTCTACAGGAAATTCATGCATAGGAAATATGTTCTTTAATTATGTTTTAAGGCATAAATAAGGCACAAATATATAAACTCTTTTATTGTTTCGAATTAATGACTTTGCATGCCATCTGGTATAAAATGCATTGTAATTAAACCCCAGGCAACTTATTCAATATGTATTTTCTATCCTCTGTTTTCAATTTTCTGACGTACGAAATTGAGTGGGCTAAAAAGCTGATTTAAATCACATAGAAAATCTTCTTCAGTTGGTTTAAATTATATACCTTTAGACTTTCAAAATTTTAATTATAAAATACTGATAAACAATGGATTTACTGGAAAAAATAAAAGCAAGGGCGAAGCAGTTGGGAAAACGGATTGTTTTGCCGGAAGGGCTGGAAGAACGAACACTGAAAGCTGCCGATGAAGTTATCAGAGAAGGGATAGCGCAGATTATTCTGATAGGTGATCCCGAAAAGGTGAAAGCCAAAGCGAAAGATCTGGGACTTACACAAATTACTAATGCTCAGATCGTTAATCCGCTGAATCATCCCAAAAAAGAGACCTATATTGATCTGATGGTAGAGCTTCGGAAGAACAAGGGATTAACCAGGGAAGAGGCTGCAAAGCTGATAGAGGACCCTCTGTACTTAGGTACACTTATTATCAAGTCGGGCGATGCAGACGGGGAAGTTGCCGGAGCTATGAATGCTACGGGAGATGTATTGCGTCCAGCGTTTCAGTATGTAAAAACATTGCCCGGAATCAGTGTTGTATCGGGTGCCTTTCTGATGATTCTTCCCGATACAAAATTCGGAGAGAACGGACTGATGGTATTTGCCGATTGTGCGGTTCATCCGAATCCGACAGCTAAAGAGCTTGCCGAGATTGCTGTTACCACAGCGAGGACCACCCGTGCATTAGCCGGTTTTGAACCACGGATTGCCATGTTAAGTTTTTCAACAAAAGGCAGTGCCAAACATGAACTGGTTGACAAGGTGGTTGAAGCGACGCGTATTGCCCGGGAAATCGATCCCAAACTGCAGATTGACGGGGAACTGCAGGCCGATGCTGCCATCATAGAATCGGTTGGCAAGAGCAAAGCACCGGGATCTCCGATAGCAGGAAAAGCCAATGTACTGATTTTCCCTGACTTGCAATCAGGCAATATAGCCTACAAGCTTGTTCAGCGGATGGCGCATGCTGAAGCAGTAGGTCCTGTATTACAAGGCATGGCAGCTCCCATTAATGATTTGTCAAGGGGGTGTTCCGTAAGTGACATAGTTAATGTGATAGCAATTACAGCCAATCAGGCTGCCGGTTTATAAAAAGTTACACATCTTAAACAAATAATCATGTCAGAAATTCTCGTTGAACCGATTGAACAATACGGATTAAGTAAAAAGGTACGGACGCAGAGCCTTTTTTCGAAAATAGGAATTGTAGGATGCGGGACCGTTGGCAGGAATCTGGCCAGGCTGGTCAGTGCAAGCGGAATGGAAGTCATTTTTGTGGAGGTGAGTGAGGAAAAAATTACTATGGCCCTCCGGGAAATTGAACGGGAGCTTGACCGGCAGATCGAACACTGGGGTATGACGCCCGGTGATAAACGAATCATCATGTCGCGTATTCATGGTTCACTGAATTATGAAGATCTTCAGGGTTGTGACCTGGTGATTGAGGCTATTCTATCCAAATCGAGCGAACTGACCACTGAAATACGCAAAGGTGTTTTCAAGAACATTGAGCGGCATGTAGATCCTAATTGCATCATTGCCACCAATTCTACAACCACCATCATAACCGAGCTTGCCTCTGAACTGGAACACAAACACCGCTGCGTTAGTTTGCATGTTTTAACTACGGCTAAAGATGCCCGTGTAGTAGAAGTGGTCAAGGGGCTTTATACTTCGGAAGAAGTATATCAGGCAGCCTGCAAGTTTGTGAAGCTGATAGGAAAAACAGTAGTTCCTGTGGAGGAATCACCCGGCCTGGTGAGTATCAGAATTTTTTCTGTAATGTTTAATGAAGCCTGTGAAATGCTAATGGAAGGTGTTGCCCGCAAGGAAGACATTGATCTGGTGATGCGGGACGGACTCGGTCTGGCCTATGGTCCTTTTGAAATGGCTGACCGGGCTGGTTTGGATAAAGTGGAACGCTGGATGGAAAATCTGTACAAGGAATTTGGAGACATGCGGTATAAACCCTCTCCCCTCCTTAAAAAGATGGTCCGGGCCAATCAGCTGGGTACCAAAACCAGAAAAGGATTTTATGAGTACGATGAATCAGGGCGGAAAATTATGCAAACTATTGTTGGTGAATAATCTGAAGGTTTATGAAAATTCTTGTTTTGAATTGCGGAAGTTCTTCGATCAAGTTTCAGCTTTTTGAAATGACGACAGAATCTGTTCTTTCCCGCGGGATTGTAGAAAAAATCGGTTTAAAGGGATCTTTTCTGAAGCTGGAGAAGGAGAACGGACAAAAGGTAATGTTTGAAGGCGAAATATTAGATCATCAGACCGGTATTGAATATGTACTGGGTGTACTAACCAGCCGGAAGCACGGTTGTCTGAAAAGTCTGGATGAGATTGATGCTGTTGGTCATCGTGTGGTGCATGGCAAGGAAAAATTCAAGTCAAGTGTACTGATAACAGATGAAGTCATTCAGGAACTGGAAAGGTGTGTAGATATAGCCCCGTTACATAATCCGCCCAACCTCAAAGGTATTTATGCTATGCAAAACCTGTTGCCGTCAGTGCCGCAGGTAGGTGTATTTGATACTGCTTTCCATCAGACCATGCCAAAGCATGCTTATATGTATGCTTTACCTTACTCTTTATATGAGAAATACGGAATCAGAAGGTATGGTTTTCATGGTACAAGCCACCGGTATGTATCAAAGCGTGCCTGTCAGTTTCTGGGGGTTGATATCGAAAAGCAGAAGATAATTACCTGTCATCTGGGGAATGGGGCATCCATGACTGCTATTTTGAACGGACAGTCGGTTGACACCTCCATGGGGCTTACTCCGGTGGAAGGCCTCATTATGGGAACCAGGGCAGGAGACCTTGATCTGGGGATAATAACCTATATAATGGACAAAGAGGATATAGGGTATAAGGCAGTAAGCACCCTTATCAACAAGCACAGCGGAGTGCTTGGCATTTCCGGTATTTCTTCCGATATGCGGGAAGTGGAGGAAGCTGCGAATAATGGTAATGAACGTGCGAAACTGGCACTTGATATGTATCACTACAGGGTAAGAAAGTATATTGGTGCCTATACTGCCGCAATGAATGGGTTAGATATTCTTGTATTTACAGGTGGAATTGGCGAGAACGGATGGGAAACCAGGGAGGAAGTTTGTAAGAACATGGAATATCTGGGAATAAATCTGGATCCTGCCAGGAACAAAGGATTAAGAGGGAAAGAAGCAATCATCAGTACCGACGATTCACGAGTGAAGGTTGTTGTAATTCCAACCAATGAAGAATTGGTAATAGCGCAGGATACCCAGATGATAGTTTCCGGCAGAAAGTAAAGATTATTTTTCATGAACCCCCTGTATGCAAGCTCTTAAGAAACCGTTATCACAGTTATTGGATGTTGCCCGGTCACGGCCACAGCGAAGGCTTGTTGTTGCCTCAGCTGAGGACAAGTCTGTGCTTCGGGCGGTAATAGAAGCAAACAGTGAAAAAATCGTTGTTCCGGTTCTGGTCGGGGATTCAGAAAAAATAAGGGAAATATTAAAGCAATTGGAATGCAATGCAGATGGCTGGGAGATTGTACATGAACCCGATCCAGCGATTGCTGCATTGCGTTCTGTTGAATTAATCAGGGAGGGGAAGGGAGAGATACTGATGAAAGGGTATCTTCCTACAGCAGTTTTACTGAAAGCAGTTTTGCATAAAGAAAACGGAATCAGGGAATCGAGTTTATTAAGTCATTTAGCACTGTTTGAAATTCCTTCCTACCATAAATTGCTGGGTTTGTCGGATGCTGCTATCAATATTCAACCCACCGTTGATGAGAAAGCAGAGATCATCCGCAATGCTGTTAAGGTATTTCAACGGCTGGGTGTTGCGAAACCCCTTGTAGCCGTATTGGGTCCGGTAGAGACCGTTAATCCTAAAATTGAATCGACTGTTCATGCCTCGATGCTTGCGGTAATGCAGATCAGGAATCAGATCTCCGGATGCATTATTGACGGTCCGCTGGCCATGGATAACGCCATATCAGTTGAAGCAGCCAGGCACAAGCATATTGAGAGTCCTGTTGCAGGGAATGCTGATATTCTAATAACCCCAGACCTGGATGCAGGAAATATTTTATACAAGTCGCTGATATTTATGGCGGGAGCGGTTTCAGCCGCCATTATTACCGGAGCCCGTGTTCCTGTGGTTCTCACTTCAAGGGCTGATTCAGAACGAAGCAAACTATTATCGATTGCACTGGCAGCTGCTCTGGAATAGTTACCATAAAAACAATTTACCATGCCTGACAAAAAGATTCTGGCCATTAATCCTGGCTCGACATCGACAAAAATTGCCGTTTACCTGAACAACAGAGTCATTTTCCTCAAAAACATCAGGCATCCCCCGGAAGAATTGAGGAAATTTAAACATATCAGCGAGCAATATGAATACAGGAAGGAAGCCATTCTGAGGGAGCTTGAGCATGCTGAGATTGATCTGACAATGATTGAAGCTGTAGTTGGAAGAGGGGGATTACTGCATCCTATACGTTCCGGAGTGTATGCTGTTAATGAACGATTAAAGGAAGACCTGCGCAAAGGGGTTATGGGAGAGCATGCCAGCAATCTGGGCGGATTGATTGCTGATGATATAGCCAGGTCGCTTCCCAACGCAAAAGCCTTTATTGCTGATCCTGTAGTTGTAGACGAGATGGAGGATGTTGCCAGAATCAGCGGTCATCCTCTTTTCAATCGTCAATCTATTTTCCATGCTTTGAACCACAAAGCGGTAGGGCGGGCATATGCACGGCTGGTCAATCATCAATATGAAGAAATGAATCTGATAATAGCCCATCTGGGAGGAGGAATCTCGATTGGAGCTCATAAACAGGGTCGGGTGATTGATGTTAATCAGGCGCTGGACGGGGAAGGTCCCATGTCGCCCGAACGTTCAGGAACCCTTCCCGCCGGGCAGTTGGCAAGGCTTTGCTTCAGCGGGAAATACAGCTACGATGAGATCAGGGAGATGATTACCGGGCAAGGTGGACTCATGGCCTGGTTTGGCACAAACAATGCCTACGAGATTGAATTACTCGCTGCAGACGGCGATGTTAAAGCGAAAAAAATTCAGGATGCCATGGCATATCAGATAAGCAAGTACATCGGGGCTATGGCTGCGGTATTGCATGGTGAAGTTGACGCCATTATTCTGACCGGTGGGCTTGCGCATAATACAGCGCTTGTTGAATATATAAAGAAGATGGTCTCATTTATTGCACCCGTAGTCATTTATCCGGGAGAAGACGAAATGCATGCCCTGGCCATGAATGGGTTACGGGTTCTGCGCGGAGAGCTGGAGTGCATGGAATACAATGAATCCAATATGATCAAAACCGATCCGTTCAGGGAGGATTAAGGTACTGTGCAGGAAACCGGAATGATTTTCCCGTTAAAAAAACGATGACCCTTCATGGCAAATTCAGCAATGAAAGAAGCCATTTCATCGGCAGAAAGCGGAGCCTGATAGTCGGGAAATGCTTCTGACAGCATTTCGGTCTGAACAGAACCAAGAGCAAGGCAATTGACTGAAATTTTATCATATTTTAATTCTTCAGCAAGGCATTCTGTCAGTATTGCCAAAGCCCCTTTAGAGGCGCTATAATAATGGAGGCCAGGGAATTTAACGCTTCCCTGCACGCCTCCCATACTCCCTATATTAACAATATGAGGATGCTGTGATTTTCTGAGGAGAGGAAGAAAAGCTTTAATCAGTATTCCTGGCACAAGCAGATTTGTTTCTAATATTTTTTTAGCTTCTTCAGCCGACATTTCTGAAAAAGGTTTCTTTACCAACAGACCTGCATTATTAATAATGCTATCTAAACGACCAGTTTCTTTTTCAATTTTTTTTACAAGTCCCTCCGGATCGTAGAGACAGGAAAGAAGATCATGTTCAATTGGTACGAGATTCGAAAAAATATCAGATAGAGTTACTAATTGTTCTACATTTCGTGAAACAGCAAAAACTATGCAGGATGGGTCTTCTAGAAGTTTTTTGGCGAGTGAAAAGCCTATCCCCTTTCCTGCACCAGTTACGAGAATAAATTTTTCCGGCATAACTTTTGTATATTGATAACAAATTACCCGAACTATGTTCAAAAATAAGAAATATGCCGGAATTCTTCCTTTTATGTTCTTTGTCCTGTTGTTTTCTTCTCACATAACTTTTGGACAAGAGCAGAAAAAAGATCATGATAAGGAAAAGCAGGAAAAGAAAGAATCAAACCGGAAATTCTTTTTCGGAGGGAATTTTGCGTTGATGATAGGAACAGTCACCAATATTGAAATCTCGCCCCTGGTGGGATATCACATTACACCCCGTTTATCGGCAGGAACGGGAATTACTTACGCCTATTATAAGGAACGTTTTACCGGATTCAACACTTATGAGTCGCATATATACGGAGGCCGAATTTTTGGCTCATGGCTGGCGATTAAAGACCTGAAAGAACTGATTGGCTTGCCGGGAAGTGGAGGAATAATTGGTTACACAGAGTATGAGGCGCTAAACATGGATGATAATTATAAAACAACATTGATATCTACCAGTGATCAAAGCCGGAAATGGTTTCATAATGTTTACGTTGGAGGAGGATACCGGCAGCCTCTTGGCAAGAATGCGTCATTCAATATTATGGTTTTATGGAACCTCAATCAAAGTCCGGAACTGCCATATGACAATCCGATCATAAGGGTCGGATTTTATTTTTAGTTTGTACCCATGTATTTTCGCTCATTTATTTACAATACCTTAACAAAGGCAATTTTCTTGGAAAGTTTAGCTGATTGGTATATCTTTACAACTTTATTTACCTTTTAAATTTTATTCTAATGGTAGTAGCCAATAACAAAGTAGTTTCCGTTACTTATGAACTCAGAAAGAATTCTGCCGACGGAGAAATAATTGAAATCGTAAAGGAAGACAATCCTCTGGTATATATTGCCGGTCTGGGTAGTTTGCTTCCCGATTTTGAAGCCAATCTGATGGGAAAGAAGCTTGATGAGTCGTTTTCTTTTTCAATATCAGCCGATGATGCATACGGTCCACGTGAAGATGCAGCCGTTATAGATATTCCTTTGCAAGTGTTTATGGTCGACGGAACAATAGATTATGACTTAGTAAAGATAGGACAAACCATACCGATGCGTGATCAGGAAGGAAACAGGCTAAACGGAATTGTGCTGGATGTTAATGAAACTTCTGTCAAAATGGATTTTAATCATCCACTGGCCGGTGATGATTTATATTTTACCGGAAAAGTGGTTGGTATAAGAGATGCTACAAAGGAAGAACTGGAACATGGTCATGTGCACGGGCATGGTGCGCATTCGCATCATGAAGAAGATTAATCCAATATTGTACGAAAAAGTATTCTCCACCAGTACGACCAGGAAGAGTCAACCTATTTGCTTCAGCTTTACAGAAATGATTCTTCTGGAAGATTTTTCAGGACTTTGTTTTTGTACTTTCGCGGAAGGAGCATAAAATAAAAGCCGGTTACTGCAGAGCACTAACCGGCTGATATTTTATTAATTAAACTTTTGTTTATTTGAGCAGTCGTTTAATTCTGATAGACAATTCATTGGGGCTGAAAGGTTTGGTAACATAGTCATCAGCTCCAAGTTCAAATGCTTTCATCACTGTATCTTCCGCTCCAATCCGTGTAAGCATTACTATTGGAATATTGAGTTTCAGGTCGTTTCGAACGTGACGGATGAGTTCAAGTCCATCAATAAGTGGCATATGAAGGTCAGTAAGGAGTAAATCAAACTGCGATTCGGCAAGTTTTTGTTTTGCTTCAGCTCCGTCGTGAACAGCCACAACTTCATAACCTTCCTGAAGCAAACGATGATTCAGTGCCATCAGAGTCATTGCATCGTCTTCACAAACAAGAATTCTCATTACCCCTCGAAATAATATTACAACAAATATACAATTTAAATCTGAAAATCGGTTTTTAAGTTCTCTATAACCAGTTTACAATCAGTCAAAATTCGAGCTGCAAGTTCAGAAGCCAGATCCTGGTCGGGGGCATTTTTAGAAAGGTCCTCCAGCTGATCTGCGAGAAACCGGGTTTCGTTCATACCGATAAAATCGAGCTGAGGGGCGAACTGGTGCACGAGTGTACGCACCTGGGGCCAGTCGGCATTAGCTGTAGCCAGATTTATCTGATCCAGAATGCGGGGTGCATTGGTAACAAATTCAGTAATAATATTTTTAACAAACATTTCGTCACCACCTGAAATTTCTCTCAGATATCCAAGATTGTAATTCATATAGCCAATGGAGGTTAATGCAGTTTTTTATATGTATCGTCCAATATTTTACTGACCAGAGGTATATAATAATTCCATACAAAAGTATTCGTTTTTTGCGGGGAAGACGAATGCAACAGAGAAATTTTTTCCCAGTTTTTAATTTTTCTTGTCCAATAAGGAATTTTACAATTTGAAAAATCGCCAGTAAAATACCAGAATGATTGTTTATGCAGTGAATGAATTATAGCAGGAAAGCGGATCGGGATCATTTCGCTCTCCAAACGGGCGCGACCAGAATCGTTAACCGGAATATAAAATTCTGCAAAAATTTCGTTGGCAGGACCAGAACCAGAGATTTCAAACCAGCCAGGATACTTGATGGTATCAGGCAGGATGTATTCGCGTGCTTTATTTTTTGGCGTAACGATCAACGGAAAAGGACTTACGAGGTCATTTCGATCAAGTACCACGATTCTGTTTCCGCGTATAAAAATAATTCCAGGACCGCTAAAATTCCAGGATTTTCCATACAATTTTGTATAGCTGGAAACAAATTCGGGCAATAATTCCGGATTTTTCGCAGTATCGAGTTTCGGGAAGAATTTACCATGCCAGTATGAATAGTCGATTTTAAACATTTCAGCAGTCTTATTAAGAACCAGTGGATCAGACGCTGAAGAGAAAAATTGGTACTCAGCAATGATGGTTTTGTTTTTATCGTACATGCTCTTAAGAAGCAGATAGTCATTCTGGTTCAGGCCTCCAATAATTTTTATGGTAGAACCTTTTTTTTCGCCAGAAGCTCCCATGAACCATTCCCCATAAGTTATTCCCTTAGTATCGGCATAAAAAAGCACATCATTTTTATCACTCATTTCTTCAATATCTTCCAAACGTATTCGCTTAACCTCAAAATTGCGGCTGTTTTCAGGAGCTTGAGGCAGAAAACCATAGTAATCGGTAGCCAGATCGTAAGGTTTTCCGTCAGTTTTTATAAACCGGAAATGATTAAGAGTCCAGAGGAACGGTAAGTGGCTGCTACGGCAAATATCTGTAACCGATTTATCAACCAATATGACACCAAGGTGCCTTTGCGGTTCAATACGCCATAAAATATGGCCAGCAAAAGGAATCAGGATGAGAAGAACCAAAAACACCAGAATTATCCGGAGTGTTTTCATGTGGCATAATTTTTAGGATAAATTTCTGGACAAACATTTAGCGGAGCACAAGTTATAAAAAAAAATGATATCAATTGATTTTCAGGACATCTTATTTATAATTAACCTAACTGATTCTAATGATTAAAAATAGGATTGACGAAGGTCTGATAGTAACCTTATGAATTTGAGGAGTTTTTTAGACATTTCAAGATTGAAATAATGATAATCTAGATAAGTGTTTTACACTAACCTTTTGAAAGATAAATAATTAGATTAATCAAACCAATTCATTATCTTTGCCCAAATTAATTTAGACAAAATGCAAGTTCGTAAGTTTTTCTTTGTTTTTCTGTTTTTTCTGACGATACAAGAAGTCTTTCCGCAACAGCCCTGGCTTAACCCCAAATATGGCAGCGATAGTATTTCGCGGATGCGATGTGCTTCCAATCTTTCAAATGTTGATCAGTTCGTAAAAATTAATGTGATCGATTATGCTGTTGACAGCTGGAAGTATGTATTTGAAAACTGTCCGCAGGCCAGTAAAAACATTTACATCTATGGTGTAAGAATTTTCAAATATCTCATCGAGAAGACGACAGATGAAACCGAACGAAGCAGGAAGCTTGACAGTCTTATGTTAATTTATGAGCGGCGCATTCAGTTGTATGGTGAAGAAGGGATGGTTCGCGGCAGGGAGGCACTGGATATTCTGAAGTATTCCAATCGGATTGACACAGCTTATAGTCTGTTAGCACGAAGCATTGCTTTGCTTAAGGAACAGGCTGAAGATCCTGTTATATTAGCTTATGCACAAGTATCTGCCCAGCTTCTCAAGGAAGGTAAGATAGCTGAAAAAACGTATATGAGCGATTTTGAAACCATTAACGAACTCATAAATAAACGTCGGAATTCCAATCCTGGCGATGAAAAGTTGTTGAGTTTACAGGAGGGTATCGTTCAGATTTTTCAGACTGGTCCGCAGGTTTCCTGTGAATCATTAACCAGTTTCTATACTGCTAAAGATGGAAAAGATGAAAACAATCCTGATTTTCTTCGTACAGCTATAAATGTTCTGGATAGAAACCGTTGCACAGAGTCACCACTTTATGAAAAGTTTCTTAAGAAGCTTGCTGAAGTCGATACTGGTTCAGCATCATCATATCAGTTGGCCAAATACTATACCGGGAAAGAAAAATTTGAAGATGCCATCTCTGCTTATCAAAAAGCTATTGATGCCGAAAAAAGTGATGCTCTGAAAGCACGTTATTATTATCAGATGGCGCTTATAGAAGGAAGCCGTTTAAATCAGTTCAAATCTGCCAGGGATCATGCCCTCAAGGCAGCAGAATTAATTCCCCACTGGGGTGAACCTCTAATACTCATTGGGAATCTTTACGCAGGAAGTTCAAAGGCATGCGGCAATAATGAATTTGAACAGAAGGCTGTTTTCTGGGCAGCTGTTGATAAATTCAATCAGGCTATGCAGATTGATCCATCTCTATCGGAACAAGCCAGGCAGCTTATCAATGATTACTCGAAGTATTTTCCGAATAAGGAATTAGCTTTTTTTAATGGTTATACAGAAGGTCAAACATACCAGGTAGGTTGTTGGATTAATGAATCTACCAAGGTTCGGTTCTGACTACATTCCAGGATCAAATTTGTATCCTACTCCTTTGATAGTTTTAATAAACCGGTCCCCAAATTTTTCACGAAGTTTGCGGATATATACATCGATGGTTCTATCGCTGGTTTGTACATCCTGCCCCCATAAATAATCATAGATGTCCGTTCTGGTAAATACCTTAAAGGGTTTTGAAACCAGGAGGCACAGAAGATTAAATTCTTTTCTCGGCAGACTGATTTCATTCCCATCCATTAAAACAAGGTAGCGTTCACGGTCAATTGTAAGTGGTCCTGCGTGGATGATTTTTTCTTCCGCTGTGTTAATGTGGTTTTTTAGTTCTCCGGTACGTTTGAGCAAGGCCTTTATGTAACTAACCAGAAGTTTGGGACGAACCGGTTTAATAAGGTAGCCATCTGCACCGGCCTCATACGCTGCAATCTGTGTATAATCTTCTGAGCGGGCACTCAAAAAGCAGATGATAACATTCGACAGTTTTTCATTTGCACGTATGATTTCGCAGGTTTCAATCCCATCAATCCCCGGCATCATAATATCGAGAATAATAAGATGAGGTAGAATCTCAGTGGCAAGATCAATGGCTTTCTGGCCGGAAGACGCTGTGTAAACAGTGAATCCTTCTTTTCGAAGGTTGTACTCCAGAAAAGTTAAAACATCCTGTTCGTCGTCAACAACGAGAATTTTATATGCGGTCATTCCTGATTAATGTACTTTAACCAAAAGTAAACCGCATGTATAAAATATTTATTAAGCAAAAGTTATGAAAAAATTAAACACATCTGAGGGTGTCAAAAAAGTTCGATCGAAGCATCATTACGAAGAGGATAAACGAAGTAATTTTCTGATTAACAGATTACTTCGCTTTGCTCGCAATGACGATAAGCTTATCTTTTTGACTTTTTAGACACCCTCATCGACTAACAAAATGAAAGATTTTGATAAGTCGGGGTTACCTCGATAAGTCAATAGAAACAAGTTGTTTATATAATTGTGTTTCTATTGACTAATCCCGGCTAAACCTAATCTTCCATAGGGTATCAATTCATACACCCGCATCATAGCATCGGAAAACACATGATGGTCTGCAGTAGAATCATACTATTCACTTCACTACAGATTTTATAAATGGGCGATTTTTTTATGAAAATTTCAATATTCTTTTTTTCGGCAGCCAAGGCAATCATCAAATATAGTTGGGATTCTATACCATCCGGATAACATGTAATTAGAAACCTCGAATGCGGCTAATCCATTCACAGGAACCTTAGCATAAAGAAAAATAAGATAGAGATAAAAAGGGCTTAAAACTGTTGTGCTCAACCTTCAAATTTGTATCCCACTCCTTTGATGGTTTTAATCCGGTCCTCTCCTATTTTTTCGCGAAGCTTTCTAATATGTACATCGATTGTACGGTCACCGACAATAACATCGTCACCCCATATCTGATGGAAAATCTCATCACGGGTGAACACTCTGTCGGGCCTGGAGACAAGAAGACTCAGCAGTTCAAATTCCTTCCTGGGAAGCTCCATCTGCTTGCCATTCTGGATGACGACGTATTTGTTTTTATCAATGGTAATATCATTATGAGTAATAATTTGTTCATCAGATATTTGAGAGTCACCGGTTGAAGATTGGCCAAAGCGTTTTAAAAGCGCCTTTATACGGCTCAAAAGTACTTTAGGTTTAACAGGTTTGGTAATATAATCGTCGGCTCCCGCTTCAAATCCTGCAATCTGCGAATAGTCCTCCCCCCTGGCAGTAAGAAAAGCAATGAGGGTTTTTTCGAGTTCAGGAATTTTTCTTAATTCATCGCAGGCTTCAATTCCGTCCATCCCCGGCATCATCACATCGAGTAAAATAAGATGCGGTTTGAAGGAAATGGCTTTCGAAATAGCATCTTTTCCGTTTGTAGCTGATTGAACAAGAAAACCTTCTTTCTTCAGGTTATATGAGAGAAATTCTATGATGTCTTTTTCATCATCAACCAATAGTATTCTAGTTTCTTGTAAGTTCATATTCTTATAATTATACCACGAAATTAAGAAAACACTGTTAATTAATCATTAAATGAAAGCAGGATGTTTTAATAATTCATTAATTTTATGGTAACTGAAATGTTGCATTAAATAGCTTCTTTTGGGGATGTTAAAGTGAAATTGCATCTATAAATATTTGAAAATGAAAAAGATCGTTTTTTTCTTGTTTACCATTTGGTTGGGTACAGAAGTATCAGGTCAGATAATTGAGACACCTGATGGGGTGTATTATGATGCATCAGGAAAAAAATATACCGGAGAATATGTAGAACGATATGCTGACGGAAAAAAGAAAAATGTTCTTGAAATAAAAGATGGTTTAAAAAATGGCATTACGCTTATGTATTATGAAAACGGCAATCTTAAAGAAGTCAGGTCATATCGTCAAGGGAAAATGCATGGCACATGGATTCAGTACAGTTTAGACGGCATAAAAACCGGAGAAGCGAATTATTGTAATGATACAAAAAACGGCAAATGGTATATCTGGGATGAGAAAGGTGTGTTGCGCTATGAAATGCAATATGTTGACGGAGCCAAAGCAGGAATCTGGATGATGTACGATGAAAGCGGTAAGTTAATCGATCAAAAGAGCTTTATGGCAATAGCTGATTAGCATGTTCAATGCATTCAAATTCCTGAAGAAATATGTACAGAGACAGGGGTTATAATCCGATATACACTCTTGAGTCAGCTTTAAGTTAAAAATATATAAAACACAAGTTGCCATTTACTATTTCGCCAGAGCGTATCTCAGAGCAACTGGTTTTTCCCATTATAACTTAGATTTGAACACCTGGTAGTTAAGTTTTTCGTGATGTATTTTTTCAGGCAAGAATAGAATTCCTGGCTTCCGATAGATAAATCCGACTCATAATTTAACAAGGTCTGGTGCAATATGACGATATGCAAATCACCGATTTCTATTGCTTTCTTTGAATCTAAGGGCTGATTCTTATGTGGGGATTTTTGAAAAATTAGTTTTCAATTGCGACGCATAGAATTATTATACCAGCCGGTCAAGGTTGCGCTCTAATAAGTTGATTTATAAGCCAATGGGCTTTACAAAAAAGCGATCGGCATTTTAAAACGGGTTAAAAGATAAAACTCGTGTAGTTTCTTAGCATACATACTTTAAGTTGCTTTAATGAATGAATCAGGTACAAATAACCGATGCACATTCTGCACTGGGAAATACAAAATGTGCATCGACTTTAACCCGAATCCGTCAATTGATAAAATCAATTGACGAATCGACTAACAAAATCTAATCATTCCGTAAATTCGGAATG
>CAZJQN010000065.1:0-19938 GCA_964548125.1 uncultured Bacteroidales bacterium
TAAGTTTATCAGATGATAACACTATTATTGCATCATCAGATTTTAATAATGAAGTTTATATTAATAGCTTAAAAATTATTGATTCATTCGGTAATATAAAGAAAATTAAAAACTATAAATCTAGTCAAAAGTCTGTAACCATAAACATATCAGACTTGCAAAAAGGTATTTATTTGATAATAATAAATTACGGCATAGGTGAAGAATCACATAAATTAATAATAGAATAAATACGCACTGTTTCTAACACGCGGTCATAAAACATGCCGGGGTTATTTGGTTTTCTAGCGTTTCGTCACGCCTCAAGCTTTTGCAATGGTGGATAGAGACGCAGCCCCGCAATCCGGCACGTTTCATACCGCAAACCGTTGGTAATGCTATTGCTGCTGTTAAAAAGTGACGGAAAAGAAGAACGATTTTTGCTATATTTGCTATTATGAAAGAATTATCAAAACATATTGACCAAATTAAAAGACTTTGCTCTCTTTACAAAGTAAAGACTCTATTTGCTTTTGGCTCCGTGACAACAGACAAATTTCGCCCAGACAGTGACATTGACTTGGTTGTAGAAATTGAAGAAAAGGACCCTATTTCCTACTCTGAAAGCTACTTTAATTTTAAATTTCAGTTAGAGCAGCTTCTGCAAAGACAAATTGACCTATTAGAACAAAAGGCAATTAGGAATCCTTATTTAAAAGAACAAATTGAAAAAACAAAAGTCTTAATCTATGGAAGTTGAAATTAAGGCTTGGCTTGCTGACATAAAACAAGCAATCACCGAAATAAATCTCTTCCTGCCTGACAAAAAAGACTTCTATGCATTTTAACGTGACTTGAAGACAAAAAGAGCAATAGAACGAAATATTGAAATAATCGGTGAAGCTGTTAACAGAATTATTAAAGCTAATCCTGAATTTCCAATTACTAACGCACGTAAAATCATTGACACGAGAAACAGAATAATCCACGGTTACGACAGCGTTTCCGAAGACATTATTTGGGCAATAGTTGTCAAAGAGTTAGGAAATTTAGAGAAAGAAGTTGACGTTCTGTTGAATAAATAATGTATTACCACCAACAGCATATAACTAAAAGTAGCGGCTTGCTGCAACTTAACAGTTAAGGAATGTCTATTAACTTTACTGCCGCACGACCTGAAAGTGCTGATTATCGCCATCTTCAGTTATGCGCAAAACGTTATCTGCAAGGGTGAGTCTATGCCAGCGAAACATTGACTAATCTCCTCTAAAAATAATTTTGCTCTAATCTTGTAGGTTTTAACCCACAATACGCATTATACAATGCCTATTGTGCCTGTTAGGCCGATTTCACTTTGTTCCATCGGGGTTAACCCGGATGCCAGGCCTTAAGCCAACCCGCTATGCATTAGTTCGCTTAAACTCCTAATGCATAATCCGGGTTTAACCCACATTGCGCTAAAGAACCGCGCAATATGCCCTGCGGGCCGCTTTCACTCCGTTCCAGCGGGATTTGCCCGGATGCCTGTACGCAAGCCATACGCTCTGCGCATCAGTTCGCTTACTCTCCTGATGCGCAATCCGGGCTTAACAAAAATTTTTATTAGCCCGGTTGAATTTGTTAATTCATGGTACTTCGGTTTAACTAATCTTATAGCCAAGTTGAATAGCTTTGACCTACATGAAGCAATAGCCTGACCAAGCCTTCAATCTAACTAACTATCAGCTGTTATTGCTACTGTATAATTTTCACCTTATATCCTTTCAGTCCGAAAAAAAGAATATAGGCAAAACACACCATGGGCACCACGAAACCAATTGTCATACTCGAAACATCAGCAATCCAGCCCATTAATGGTGGACAAACAGCCCCTCCAGCCACCATCATTACCAATAGGGAAGAACCCTTTTTCGTTAATCCTCCCAGATTCTTAATTCCAAGGGCAAAAATGGTTGGAAACATTATCGACATGCAGAAATACACTACATATATGGCAGCAATAGATATCCACCCAAGACCTGCTACCACCACGAGCATGGCCACTACATTTATTGCGGCATACAGAGCCAGCATGCGAGTCGGCTTAAACCAGCTCATCATAAGACTTCCTGAAAACCGACCAACCATAAAGAACAGAAACCCGGCAGAAAGCATGTAGGCAGCCCTTTCGTTTGAGATTTCAGGCTTTACCTCTGTCACATAATTGATAAAAAAACTGTTTACACCAGTCTGAGCTGCAACATAAAGAAATTGGGCAAGAATGGCCAGTACAAAATGCCGGTGACGGAACAAATCGAAAAACCGACCTTTGTCTCCCTGTCCGTTAAATTCTCCTTCATGAATCTCCGGCATTTTGGTGAATATAAAAAGAACGGCTACCAGCATAACAAGAACTCCGATACTTATATACGGTAACGCGAGCGAATCGAATTTATTGGTCTCATTTTGTGCTGAAACTCCCAGAATCAGCAATCCTCCCACAGCAGGTCCTACTATCCATCCGAGACCGTTAAAGGATTGCGACAGATTTATGCGCTGCTCTGCACGTTCCGGTGGCCCGAGAGCTGATGAATATGGATTGGCAGCTGTTTCGAGCAGCGTCAGCCCACAGGCAATAATAAACAGACACAGCAAGGTAAACTCAAAAGTCTGTATATGCGTGGCCGGGTAGAAAAGAAATGCCCCGCAAGCATAAAGCAATAACCCCATGATGATTCCCCGTTTGTAACCAAACCGGCTCATGATAAATCCTGCCGGAATAGCCATAACCGCATATCCGCCATATAGAGCCGTTTGAACAAGTCCTGATCGGGATTTTGTAATTCCTAAAATTTCCTGAAAATGCTTGTTCAGCACATCCAGTAAACTGTGCGCAAAACCCCATAGAAAAAACAAACTGGTAATCAGAATGAAAGGAAGTAAATAATTCTTTCCGTTAAAACTTACAAGTGATACTTTCTGTTTTTTTTCCATACTAATGCTTTTTTTCTTTGTTGTTCAGGGCTTCGGATTTTTCATTTAACCTCTATTCTGCGGAAAAAAATTGTTCACAACAATCCTGCTATTTCATTTCCAGAGGAATAACTGCAACCGTACAAAACAACCTCCCTATATACAGTCAAAACCCCGAACAAAAAAATAAAATAATCGATTAAAACCTTGTTTTTATCTCATCCAGCGATAACCCAAATATTTTCAGGGTAATCCTGCTGAGCTGTTCCTCATTGCCCACAAAGTGGAAAATGCGTTGCCGGTGGGTTAGACTCTCCCCCGGTTTCAGGCTGGCAGCAGGAGAAGAACTCTCCAGCTCATAGAATGGCCCCATCTGGGTTCCGTCTTCCACAGGTCCGTCATTATATGCATTAATAGCATCGCCGTCAAACGGATTTTCCTGATCACCCCATTTTGAATTCACATATTCTCTTTTGCCCTCCGGAAGATCACACCAGAGTATCGTCAATACTTTATTCCGGGCATCATAACTTCCGGCATATTTCTGTGCCCTATCGGGAGGTATACCTATTTTGCTACGGTATTTGCCATCTGCCTTGAACCAGATCATTCCATTCTCCACCATTAACCTATCAGCAGGAACTTTGCCAAAATAGTCATCCCTTACAGGAGGTTTTAATTCTGCCTCACCGCCTTGTTTGTATGGGATGAAAACCGTAACCTCCGGAGAGGGTGTGAGCATGGAAAGCATCCATACCGAAAGCATGCCCGTCTCTTTTGTCCAGGCATTTTTCCCTTTATTGATCAGAACATTTTCTGACTGATAAGCAACCCCGCGTAGCGAATCGGGGATTTCCATTCCCAGAGCCTGCTTAATTGCTTCTTTCCCCAGCAATTCAATGGTCCGTTCTATGCCCACATCAAGGATATTTCCAGAATAATTAACCAGCCGGAAATTCTTAGTAAAAGCAGCCCGATTTGAACCTGCCAAAATAAGATCAAATGCAACAGTATCAAGTTCAGGAGGAACCTGCCAGTTGCTAAATTCCTGTTTCACCCCCGGCTGAAAATAAATGGAAAATGGTCCGCCTTCCGGCCCCAGCCATAGTCTTTCTTCGCCTCCATATGCATTGATGTGTTTGTTGACCGTACCTGATCTTATCAGCTGATAATTGATCCATCCGAAGCTGAAGCCATCCGGTCCGCCGGCAGTGCTCGTCATCACCCTGGCCTGCCAGCCGGGGACAATCACCACCTGAGCTAAACCTTCCGAATCAGATAACACCAGTGTTTCTTTGTACCGGTTCAGAAAATTAAGATCGTATCCGAATGTTCCGGGAATATTTCTATCACTTGCCATGGATTCTGTTTTTGGGTGACGGGAGGTACAGGAAAGCAAAACTATAATGCACATGACGATTGTTATAGAACAACATGTCCGGAAAATGGATTGCCTTTGATACCTCATAATCTGGATTATTTTAAGACAATTTTAATCACCGTATCTGTAAGGTCAGGCAATGGAAAAGTCATATAAACCGGGCTGTTCACATTTACGAAGAAGTTACCCGTTTCGTTGTTCCCCCACCAGCTTTTTTCTGAAGGTAGTTCGGCTCCAGTTGAAAGCAGATAGACACCGCTCACCTTTTCGCCGAGCCCCTTGATATTGATTGCTCCGATGTTAGGGTACATCCAGTGAGCATACAGAACATTACCCTTCTGGGTAAACCTTCCCCATTCCGGTTTAGCGAGGGTCGAAGCTCCGCATCCGTATATACTTTCGCCGTTTTTCTCCATCCATTTTCCTACCTCTTTAAGAATACGGATGCTCTCATCCGGTATATTGCCCCGTGCATCTGGCCCCACGTTCAGTAAAAGATTACCGTTCTTGCTGACGCAATTTACCAGCGAATGAATAATGATTTCAGGCGATTTCCAGTTCTTGTCAAATTCATGGTAACCCCAGTTGTTGTTCAAGGTAAGGCATGTTTCCCACGGAATAGGATTTCCATATTTATCTTTCAGCCCCTCATCAGGTATTCCCTGCTCAGGGGTTTCAAAATCACCGAATTCAGTGACAATACGGCCTGATGTTTTAGTTCCCTCGTTGATAGTTAATCGGTTATCGATGATAATCCCCGGTTGATATTTCCTGACCATAGCCACCAGTTCTTTAGCCTTCCACTTCTCCCCCTGGTATTCATCAAACGAATAGTCGAACCAAATGATATCAATACGGCCGTAATCCCTGACAAGCTCTTCCACCTGGCCATGCATGTATTTCAGATAATTATCCCAGGTAAAACTGCGCCTGGCATATTCCTTGTCGCCCCGTTGGGGATGGTTACCGACATTAGGATAATCGGGATGGTGCCAGTCAATAAGAGAATAATATAGTCCTACCTTCAATCCTTCTGCGCGGAAAGCATCTAGAAATTCCCGTACAACATCCCTGCCGTCGAACCTCGTGCTGATCTTGTAATCGGTCAGCTTGCTGTCGAACATACAGAAGCCGTCGTGATGCTTGGCTGTGAGGACAGCATACTTCATCCCCGCTGCTTTTGCAATTTTAGCCCACTTTTTAGCGTCAAAATCAGCAGGATAAAATGCATCCACATACTTTTGATATTGTTCGGTAGTTAGCCTTTCATTTGATTTGACCCATTCACCGCGTGCCGGGACAGCATAGGCACCAAAGTGTATGAACATGCCAAATCTTGCATCTCGCCACCATTGGGTACGTTGCATTACTTTGTTGTAATTTTCCATATACGCTTTTGGTGGCACTTCCTGTGATTTTCCTGCTGGAAAAACCAGGAAACAAATCAGAAAAGACAATACAAAGTAGTTTTTCATTGAAATGAAGTTTTATGCAGTAGGTTTAAAGGAATTTTTTACATTCATTATGATTAGTTTAGTACAAAGGTCCATAGGTACTGCAGGCTCTATAATCAGCACCTTCCGGATCCATGCCGAAAGCTCCCCAGGCACTGGGCCTGAAAATTTCTTTATCTTCTATATTATGCATGCATACCGGAATACGAAGCATAGAAGCCAGTGTGATCAGATCGGCACCAATATGGCCGTAGCTGAACGCGCCATGGTTGGCTCCCCAGTTGTACATAACTGAGTATACATCCCTGAAGGGACCTTTTCCGGTAAGACGGGGCACGAACCATGTGGTAGGCCATGTTTTGTCAGTCCGATCATCCAGTATTTTATGAATTTCAGCCGGAATTTCGGCTGTCCATCCTTCAGCAATCTGTAATACTGGTCCCAGGCCTTTTATGAGATTAACGCGCGACATGGTGATGGGCATGCCTCCTCTAGTAAGAAAATTCGACGAAAAGCCACCGCCACGAAAATATCCTTGCGAAGCAGGATACCATGTGGTGGCATCGAGACACTTTTTCACTTCGTCGTCAGTAATCTCCCAGAAAGGCTTCATGGCAGGTTTCCCGTTTATTGACATCTGTCCGTTACCGTCGAGTGAAGCGGAACCGGAGTTGATCAGGTGAATAAATCCTCCTGCAGCCATTCCGGTGAGTTCTTTTCCTGTAACGCGTTTTACGGCTTCAGGACTCCAGTAGGTTCGCACATCAGCAAATACCTGGGCAGTGTTGGTAAGCAAATGACCAAAAAGCATGGCCACTCCGTTCAGAGAATCGTTTTCCGTTGCAACAATGAATGCCTGGCGGATTCCGTTCCAATCGAAGGAAGAATTCAGAATTGCTTCGGAAAAGTCGCCGTTGGGCATAAAGTCAGTCCATTGCCGTTGCCCCTGAAAACCAGCAGCAATGGCATTATGTCCGAGTGCTTCTTCTCCGAAACCCATTTCTGCCAGTTTGGGATTCCCGATCATAAGGTCACGGATAATAAGCGTCATTTTTACAACAAATTCCCAGATCTGGTCTTTACGGGCACGGCTTAACTGCATGGAAGGAGGATTCTGATCCGCCCCCTCCCTGCAATTGGCTTTAGTCCACGCCATAGCCTTTGCAAATTCCTCCTTGTCGTAAATACCCAGATTCACACGACGAATAATTTCGCTCATATCCACATATTCATTGCGCATACCCAGATATGACTGAAAGAAGTCGGCATCCACAATGGATCCGGCAATGCCCATGGAAACGGAGCCAATGGACAGATACGACTTACCGCGCATAGTTGCCACAGCCAACCCGGCTTTGGCAAAGCGTAGCAGTTTTTCCGCCACATCGACAGGAATAGTGGCATCCGAGGCATCCTGCACATCGTGTCCGTAAATACTGAAAGCCGGGAGTCCTTTCTGGTTATGACCAGCCAGAGCTGCAGCCAGATAAACTGCACCGGGTCTTTCCGTTCCGTTAAAACCCCAGATAGCTTTTGGCATGGTAGGATGCATGTCAATGGTTTCACTGCCGTAACACCAGCAGGGAGTTACCGTGATGGACACACCCACTCCCTCGCGTTCAAATTTTTCGGCTGCCATTGCTGCCTCAGCAACTCCTCCAATACATGTGTCGGCAATTACACATTCCACTTTACTGCCATCAGGATGCCGCAGCTGGCCGGAAATGAGTGCAGCCACCCTCCGGGCCATGCCCATGGTCTGTTCTTCGAGCGATTCGCGAACCCCGCCTAAACGCCCGTCAATGGTGGGACGAATGCCCACCTTTGGTAATGTTCCTCTGAGCCTGTTCATTGTTTCGGTCTTTTTATGTTAATAATCGGTTATCATAGAGATCCACGTATAATCATCCGCGCAGGAATTATTTCCTGCAAACGGTTTCCTGTTTTTAAGCACTCTGCTGCCCGCCTGCCCATTAATGCAAAATCAGTTGATATCACAGTGATCCCGTTCTCAATAATTTCATACATAGGAGTATCATTATAAGCAATCAATCCTATATCCCTTCCAATTAACAGATTCTTTTCCCTGCAAATCTTTACTGTACGTACAAGGTCTTTTTGCTGAATTATAAGAAAGGCGGTATTCTTTGTTATTCTGAAACGTGTGGGCGATGTTATCACTTCGGCATGAATAGCAAAATTGTCAGCAAATTTCCTGAAGTAAGGAATGAGAATTTTCGGATGCTCGCAATCATCGGGCAGGTAGAGCACAAACTTTTTATACTTTTTGAAAAACGATGCATGCTCAGCCAGTGCATTGTAAACCGATTTGCCGAAATCCTGGCACACATAAGCATAGTCAAACTTTTCAAAATCACCGAGATCAAGGATCAGAAGGCGGGACGGATCAATCTTTTTCAGGGAATTGTGCAGCCTTTCATTGCTGAAATTCATTATTACATAGTAATTGTATCTGCCTGCTGCATCGTTTATGACTGTTTCAAAAAGATGTTCATTATAAAAATGAAAAACGAGGTCAACTTTAAAATTGGAAGGCAGAGATTTTACAAAGGAGTTGTACAAAACATCCTTGAATGGGCTGTAAATGTCGAGCATCAGCAGCACCTTGTGGGTAGCTCCTGCCACATAATAACCTTTTGCCCTTGTGGAATGGATTATACCCCGTTTTTTAAGTTCCCGATAGGCCTTAAAAACTGTATCGCGAGAAAGATTATATTCCTTGCTGAGCTGGTTAACCGATGGCAGAATTTCTCCCGGCTTAAACTTTCCCTGGCCAATGGCATCGCACAGAGCATCTACCAGAAGCTTCACCTTCGTAGTGCCCGAATTTCCCGGAACAAAGAGGTTGGACAGACGTGCAGGAGGCATTTTACAGTTGGTTTAAGCAACTATGCTGTACTGTGCTGTGCTGAAACAAATGTAAAAAATATTCTGAAATAATTAACTCTTTCAAAAAAAATCTTACAGGCTCACTACGATATTGAATATGAGTCAATCATCATGGCAAAAAGATACGCTGGAAGAAAAATTCTGATAAAAGCTCTCAGGAAAAAATGAAGTTAACATAATGTAAATACTGAAATTCATAGAGCATGGTCAGGTAAAAAATTGTCTCCGCGCCATATTTTTTTCTGGGTCCAGTCGGCAGGTGGCATTTTCCAGAATCTATGGTCTTCTGCTAATCCAAGCGGAAGCAGGCCGGTTGTACATAAATAGAGGCTGCCTGTAGAAATATAGGATTCACCTGAAGAAGGCTGATGTCCGTAAAATCCTATGGTTAGCCATCCCTTGTCATTGAAAGTTCCGGGGGCCTCTGCCATTTTTGAAATGACAGCCGACATGGCCGAACGTACCTGCCCTGGTTGCAATTCTTCGGGTAATTCATCGTACAAGGCCAATTGCCCAAGAATCTGAAATACCCCAAAGCGGTAGGCAAGTGAACGACCTATTGGAGGGAAAGTTCCTTCAGGAGAAATAAGTCTTTCCAGAATAACAGCATATCGTTTTGCACGCATTAGAGCCATAATATAAGTCTCGTGTGACTCCTTGCCACTTTGAACCAATATTTTCAGTATTTCAAGTAACATGGGATGAATAACAAAACTATTGTAGTAGTCCCAGTGGAATTCAGGACCGTCGCCGTAAACTCCATCTCCTTTATACCATTCAAAGTGTTTCTTGAGGGCAAAATCTATTCTTACCGGATCGTACTCATATCCTGCTTTTAGAAAGAATGCCTCGATCATAGCACTGAAAAGAAGCCAATTACTGTAATATGGCTTTATTACACGTGTTGAACGTAATGCATGAACCAGGTTTGTTTTTGTTTGGTCATCCAATGGTTCCCAAAGCTCTGTATGTGCCCGAACCAGCCCCTGTGAAAGAAATGCCGCATCAACCAGGGGTTGCACGCCCTGACAAAAATTTAAAAAATCAGGCGATTGAGGATTGGATGCTTCAGCCAGACAGATCCTTGTTAACTCAATATAATCTTTCCTTATTTTTCCCTCGGGTGTATTTCCTGGTCCCAGTTCAAGCCATGGAGCCATACCGGCTACCAATCGCCCAAATGCTTCAAGGTGGGTTACCATTTTCCTGTTATTCTCTTCACCAGGTTGACACTCAACGGGCATATTTAATCTTAGGGTACCCCTGCTCAGGTTCATCAGTACCGGATCAGCAATTTTTCTCATCAGTTCCAGCCAATATTCCCTCCGGTCAGCATGGTTTCTGTCTGTGTTTTTCCTGTCAGAACTTTTTGCCTGAACCATTGAACCCATGGCATAGGCAACAGGAACAGTTTTTAAGAAATCTCGTCGTTGCATATAACGCATCTATTATAATTGAAACTTCTGAGCCGTAATAATCTTTACTGGTCCCAGCAAACCTGATACTCTTAAAAATAATTCCGAACCGGGTTGATAAAATTTTTGAATGTTAGTTTTTGTTAACCTTTTTTCTTCAGGCAACTTGCTATCTCCAATAAGCCTATTCGGCCAAAGATTGATAACATCGACATGCACCTCATTATCTCCGGGTTTCAAATAATCTGTAATATCTGTTCTGAAAGGAGGCGACCAACATACAAATGGCTGGTATCCGTTTAAAGAAACAGCGGCAATTTCCTGAACATTTCCCAGATCAAGCAAGAATATTTGATTCTGTTGTTCTTTATATGGAAATGCAAACTTAAGGGAATATGTAGCTTTGCCAGAATAATACCGGATCCCTTCTTCTGAAAACATAGTCCAGGATTTTAAAGTATCGGACTGAACAAAACCCGGGCCTCCTTTTCCGGGATCAAAATAAATTTGCCATGGACCTGATAAGAGAAATTGTCCTGGTTTTGCTTTCACTGAGATTTTGTTTTTAGTACCGTCAGACCAGGTCAAAACGTATTCTCCCTGTTCGTAAACAATCGCCTCTCTGTTATTATTATGCTGTTCAATTGTGAGGAAGGGAAATTCCTGTGCTCCAAATACATTTCCCGGAAAAAGACTTTGGTTGTCTTTTTTGATTTGGATAATATGTTTTCGGGGTTTATCATTTCTGAAAACAATGAATTTAGATTCAGCCGGATTAAAATGAAGAGGTATGATAGTATACTCACCCTCTTCCCGGAAAACAATGATTTCTTCAACCTTTCCGGTCACAGGATCCCATAATTCTGGTGTTTTACCTTTGATTCTGAAATAACATTCAACATATTCGTATCTGTCAGGTAATTCAGGAATATACCTGTAATTAAAATCATTATAAGATTTGAATTCAAAACGGTTAACAACAAAATAAATGTCCTGATTTCGGGTTTTACGATGGATAAAATCCAATGATGTTTCTTGGCTGTTGCTCACAAAACGAAAATCAGGTGGCACATTCATATCAGCTAATACTTCACTGACAGATTTACCCCAGATTACCTTGCCTTTACCGAACTTGTTTTCAGTAACCGTTATGCCATCTGCTTTTCCCCATAGATTTCTGACGATTTCTTTCAGTTCTTTATCAGATTCAGGAAAGTTTGAAAGCCCCGATGGATGTTCCGGTGGTTTGCCTACAAGAGTCATCCCATCTGCCACCAGACACTGTAATTTTTTTAGAACATCAATATTTATTGAACGTTCCTGTGGTAAAACCAATAAACGGTATGCCATCCCGTCTGGTAGTACTATCATTCCTTTGTTAATACTTAAGCGGTTAAGAATAACGTTCCTGGAACACTTGTCCCAATCGTAACCGGGAGGAAGATCCTGAACCTCTTCTTTAAGAAAAACAAAATTGGGAACATCATCGCCATAATAATACAAGACATCTGCAACAAATAAGCCTTGTTGCAACATAAAACTGCAACGGTTGATATAGCTCACAAAACTGCCAGCCATTTCCCACCAGGTAGTATTTGTATTAAGGTGAGTTCCTGCAAAATATTCATTTCCAGGGAGACCAAATTCCGGAGGAGAGGATGTAAAAGTATGCCACACTATTCTGTTTACCCCGGAACAAAAAACCCGATCGATATCATTTTTTAAGTCTTTCGGTGCTCTTTCCCAGTGTGGGCCAATGCTGGTAGGGCCTTCTGCTGCAACAATTCTTTTCCCCCAGGTATGCGCCACACAGGCACTCTGCTTAACCGAGAATCTCTCATCATCCTTTACCCTATGTGTGTTTGAACGAGCCCAAAACTCTCCCTGAGGGAAATCGCTAACAGACATCACTTCAAGAGCATCAACCGGTGCAGAATGAGGACCACCGGATTCAGGGCAGATACCCATACCATACTCATGAGCGAGATTGTATAAAAGCTGATAATGGTTTCTCTTTATGCAATTGCCCACAGTTTGCCTGAAATCATGTAGAAAACGATTAGACTCTGCACGAGAACCAATAATTCTTCCTGTTAATACCGGCATATAGCTTTCAATCGAATACCCGTGGTCGTTTCTAAATTCCTGCGGAAAATGATCCGTCCAGTTTGCTACGCCCATTTCCCAGCTATCTGTTTGCAAAAACCGTACACTCTTCCCAACCGTTTGTGCTGAGTTAATAAGAGGAAGAATAACATGACGTGAAAAAACCTGAAAGGCTTCAGCACTGAGATGGTCAAGCGAGAGTCCGCTCCACCCGTCGCTGGTAGTTGATGTTCTTGCCCCGGTGCAGGTGTAACCATATCGAATTATAGTCCATTCACCGGCCGGAGCCAGCCATTCAAGAGTATCTCCTTTCAGATTCTCTGTCAGATTAATTATTTCGTTTTTCCCAATGGCAATATCTGTGCCGGCATCATCATAATCTTCTCTTAGTTTATATAGAGGATAAATCCCTTTCCATCCAATTGATCGGTTCAGGGTTTTAATGTTCCAGTTTTTGATAGCCTCTTCACCAAGAGGAGTATTAATTTTTCGTGGAATTGCCTGAACCAGAATATCTTTATAAAAGAGATTGACTTCAGGTTGTACAAGTATAAGACGCACCTGTTTACCACCAGTGACATTAGTTTCTGACCAGACTATTTTCTTTAAGGCATCTTTAGGAGAAATATCAGGGCCTCCAGGATTCCATCCACTTCCCAGATTTACACTCAGTTCAATACCCAGACGTTCGGCTTCTTTCACAGCATGTTGATAAAGTTTTATCCATTCCCTGCTTAAAAATACAGGCCCGGCTTTTGTCTTTAAAGCTACATTATAGTCGGAACTGCCGGCATCAACTATAGCAGCTCCCCCATAACCTTTTTTCTTCATTTCCTCAAGATCTCTGGTAATTGATTCGGGCGTAACCATACCGTTTAGCCACCAATAGTAACAACGAAGTTTTGATTCTGCAGGAGGTTCTGCGAATCCTTTTCTCAAAGTCTCATAATTTACTCTGAAATTAGTCTCCATTGAATTTGAAGCGGTCTGAGCATTGAGTGGTAATAATACAATTGAGTTCAGTAAAAGAAAGCCTTGAATCTTGACAATAACAGAAGACATACCCGAAAGAAAATACATATAAAAGCGTACTAACCTTACTAATTTACGCAATGTAGAAAAAACGATATCATAAGACAACGGGGGGATCAAAACACATCAATCCCCCCGGTCTTTTCTACCTGTCTTTCAATAAAAATTAATACCCAGGATTCTGTTCCAATACCGCATCCTTATTCAGATCGATTTCAGTTTGAGGAATGGGAAGTAAGGTATGGAAGTCCTGAAGTCCATTGGTAGTTTCAATATTACCGTTAGCCAGTGGGGTCGTTCCGTTGAGCCTTCTTGCACGTTCAACAAGAGTTCCGGTACGGACCAGGGTCATTCGCCGGTTTTCTTCAGCCAGCAATTCTCTGGCTCTTTCATCAAGAATAAAATCCAGGGTGATATCAGAGGCGCTTACCAGAGGGGCATGGGCTCTTGTTCTGAGTTGGTTGATGTCGTCTGCTGCCCCGGAAGTATTCCCCTGGTAAAAACGGGCTTCAGCCCTTAGCAGATATGTCTCTCCCAATCGCATCAAAATGAAATCTTTCCACATACCATAACCGAACACATCCCTGGGATCAAAATGCCCCCATTTCAGGGTATAGGGTGCCAATTTATAAACAGTATCAAGGGCAAAAATTTTAATTGTATCACTGTTGGCAAGAACAAACAGGGTATCTTTTCCGTATGGAACAGCCTTACCGCGAATATTATCAAACTTGGCCTGGGTATTGTTGAAATAATGTTGCCGGTGAATGTTAAACCTTGAGTTACGCATATCACCAGGAGGATACAAGCCATAGAGTACCCAATTGTTCAGCCGCATTCTTGTTAAACCTCTGCCTCCAAGCGAATCACAAGGTTCCATACCGGGTTCATCATGGTATCCAGCACCCCAGATCCTTCGTTGCTGAGGATAACCAGTGCTGCCATTGGGAACATCTGTTGGATTTTCCTGTTCCAGAATCCAGACAACTTCTTTATTCCCTTGAGACCTGCGTTGCTTCCCAGAACGAAACATGTCTGAAAAAGGATCCCCGGGTTTGCTGAGATCACCGTATCGTTCTGTTATTAAGCCGAAATTACCGCTTTCAATAATATCGGTACATAAGGTTTCGGCTTTGGAAGGCTGGTTTGTTCTCAGATAAACTTCAGCCAGCAACTGTCGTGCGGCTGATTTGTTCACTCTTGCTTCTTTTGCCTGGTTTACATCCGGAAGATGATCCACAGCGAATGTAAGGTCTTCTACGATAAGATTATTGACATCGCTTAATGGGGCCCTTACAAAGTCAGTCTTTGCCTGCGTTACAGGGTCTTTCACAAGAGGCACTCCTCCGTATAGGGTTGCCAGCATATTATACGCATAAGCCCTGAAAAAACGGGCTTCTCCGTTATAAGCGTCCAGCTCTGCCTGAGTCATGCCTTTAACATCACTGCTTTCAGCATTTTTTATGAGAATATTAGCATTATTGATCAGCTTGTACAAATATCTCCAGAGACGTATTGATGCTCCATCAGTGGATGTAAGTGTGGCATAGTCATGATATGGTCGTGCATATCCATTGGATCGCCCCATAGGATTCCAGACAATATCAGTGCCAAGCTGAAACATTCCGAGAATGGTTTGATCATCAGTCGTTGTAAGAAACGTACTGAAATGGTTGTAAAGTCCTATGGCCGCAGCTTCAAAACCTAATTTATCTTTCAGAGTTTCAGGAGCATAAGCATCCAGTACTTTTTCATCAAGAAAACTATCATCGCAGCCAATAATAAAGGTCAGTGCCAGCAATGCACCAACTATCATCCGAATATATTTTTTCATAGTATTTCAGATTAAACAGATTATAGACCAAGATTTAAACCAAAAGAAACGGTCCGGACAGGCGGATAGTTGTTTTCCCAGCTTCCGGAAGAATCGGACCATCCTCTGCTGTAATAGGTCATTTCCGGATCCCAACCGAACCAATTCGTGAAAGTGTAAAGATTTCTGCCCGAAACGTACAATGTTAAACCTTCAATTTTATATCGGTTAAGAATAGATTTCGGAACGGTATAGCTCAAAGTAATGTCCTTTATCCTTAAGTAGCTGTAATCTTCTGCGAATTGATACCCTCTGTAATTCTTGTATGCGGCAAGAGATGGCCAGTAATTGCTTTTGTTTTCAGGTGTCCAGTACTTGAAATCAGCCGGAAGGTTTCTTCGCCATGCTTCATCAGCATAAGTCAGATCCCGGTTCGATTTTAAACCTCCCTGAGATGTTTGCAGAAAAATACTGAGATTAAAATTCTTATAAGTAAAAGTATTGGTCATGCCACCAATCCATTTAGGATCCCTCTGGCCTATTATGACCCTATCTTCCGCTGTAATCTTATGATCATCGTTCTGATCCTTGAACTTCAGATCACCAGGTTTGGCAATTGGATCAGTCTGGGAAACATCTTCACCTTCCTGCCATATACCAACCTTTTCATAATCGTAAATTATCCTCAGTGGATGCCCGATGAACCAGTTATTGCCCAGATCGTCTTTCCCGTCACCGTATAACTCAAGGATTTCATTTTTGTATGTTGAGAAATTCAGGTCGGTTACCCATCTGAAATTGTCGGTCTGTAAGTTAACAGTCTTTAAGGTTAAATCAAATCCAATGTTCTGCATTTTACCAAGATTAGCCCAAACATTATTATAACCAGTAATTGCAGGAAGGTTTCTTCTCAGTAAAATATCTCTGGTTTTTGTTTTGTATACTTCAGCTGTACCACTGACGCGATTTCCAAACAAACCAAAATCAAGCCCGACATTCACTCCGGTAGTGGTTTCCCAATTAAGATTTGCATTCCCCAGAACATTATATAATACACCAGTTTGAGCGCTACCACCAAACGGATACTTGACAGTACTGGCAATCGTTACGGTCTGATTAACTCCAATAGCCTGATTTCCAGTTTCTCCGTATGAAACCCTTAATTTCAACTGATTAATCGCCGACAGGTTTTTCATGAAGCTTTCATTTGCAATATTCCATCCGAAGGCCACTGAAGGAAACAAACCGTATTTGCTGGTATTGGCACCAAACGCTGAATAGCCATCCCTGCGTGCCGTCACAGTAAACAGATATCTGCTATCGTAGGAATAGTTAATCCTGCCCATTTGAGAGGCCAGTGTATAAATATTACCTTGCGAATCATTAGATTGCGAAGCTCCTGCCGCCAGGTCATAATAGGCAAGAGCATCATTGGTGAATGTGGTGGCTCTGGACCAACCTCTGAAATATTCAACCTTCTGGGCACTATAGAGGCCTGTAAAATCAAAATGATGCTTTCCAAAATCCTTCGTATAGGAAATGATATTTTCAATGACCCATGTGTCGGTCTGGGAATCTTCCAGAGTAGCAGTTCCGCTTTGGTCGTTGTATTCTCTCCCTGTATACTGGGCAAATCGGGTGATGTTATATATATACGAAGCATTTAATCGGTATTTAAAACCTTGCAAAAAGCCGGGAGTGACTTCTGCATAGCCATTGCCCGTCAGATTGAGACCCCTGTCCTTTCTATTAACTGTTAACCCCAGAAGCGGATTAACGAACATAAGTTCAGGGTACATAGGATATATCAGATAATTACCCAGTGAATCCCGTGGAACAGAGTATGGACTCATGGCATTTCCATTCAGGAAATTCACTCTGCCACCATCATAGTTATTGTTCGTGACAAACCCTGAAGCTCCTATTTTCAAATAATCAGTAATCTTTGCATCAAGGTTTGAGCGGAAACTGGTTCTTTTATACTGGTATCCTTTTACAACACCGTCCTGGTCAAGGTGACTTCCTGATACATAATATTGAATATGTTCAGTACCGCCTGAAATACTAATGTTATGTTCCTGAAATCGTCCGGGTTGAGTAATTTCATCCAGCCAGTCGGTGGTAATACCAGCGTTGTAATTATCAACTTCAGAAGAATTGGGAAGTACCATTGTCTGCGTCATCCCGTTCTGTTCCATATAATCAGCATATTTCTGAACGTAAGCTGCCGGCGACATGGGTTTAAGCACATGCGACATCTGTTCTATGCCGAGGTTTGTGTGATAATTTATAACAGGCTTTCCTTGAGATTTGGGCCCTCTTTTGGTTGTGATCAGAATCACTCCGTTTGCACCACGTGTTCCATAAATAGCAACAGCTGAGGCATCTTTCAGTATTTCAATCGATTCAATATCATTTGTATTGATATCATTGGTCGACCCAAAAAACGGAATTCCGTCAAGCACTATGAAGGGACTTGTATTGGCGTTGATAGAGTTTACTCCTCTGACCTGCATCACACCGGAACTTCCTGGAACAGAAGAAGTCTGAGTAACCAGCAGACCAGCTGTGGATCCCTGAATAGCATGCATAAAGTTCGTAACCGGAATATTCGACAGTCTTTCCTTCGAAACCGACGCAACTGAACCGGTAATGTCTGATCGTTTCTGCGTACCATATCCAACTACCACTACCTCATCAAGTTCCTTTATCTCCTGTACCAGAGCAACATCGATGGTATTCTTTCCTGAAACAGGCACTTCCTGGGTAACATAGCCAATAAAAGAATAAACCAATATCGCATCAGGTGATGTGACAACAATGCTGTATTTTCCGTTCATATCAGAAGTCACACCCTGTGTAGTTCCTTTTATAATAATGTTAACTCCGGGCAACGGATCCCCTGAAGCTGCATCAGTAACTGTTCCTGACACTATTACCTGCTGAAACTGATTTTCACTTAATCCGAGATTTTTAGGGGACAGTATAATTTGACGCCCATAGACAAAGAAATCTACATTTTCATCTTTTAACATTGATCTGAGCACATCAGATATTTTCTCATTTTCAGCTTTAATTGATACATTTCTGTTCACATCCACCAGCCTGGCATTGAACAAAAAATAATAATCACTTTGTTCTTCGATTGAAGAAAGAACTTTTGCCATAGGAACATTTCTCAGATCAAGGCTTACTTTGGTGTTTTGAGAATAGGAGTCATCTGCTAATACATTCAAAGCTGTTACAAACAGCAGTAAAAGTGTATTTCTCATAAGGTTAAGTATTTTCCAGGAGAAAATGTCTGTTAAAATGCCTCCTGCATGTAATAGGATTTTTTTCATAAATTTGTGTGATTTAGTTGGTTAAACCTCTGGTCATTTTACAGGTAAACTGACTGAATCAAAGGAAAGCGCGGCCACGCTTTCCTTTTTTCTTTATTTTTTATTTTATGTCATAGGCAGTTAATTTTAGGGTTAGTAAACAGATTAATTATGGTTTTCGGTAGTAAAGTTCAATTTTTCTTTTTCCAAATGTTCCGTCAGCATTCTGTATTCGGCCAAAATCTCTGTATTGTATGGGAGCAGTCATTTTTATCAACCGGAGTACCTCATCAAGTGTTTCGTCCTGAAACGTTCCGTAATAAATATAGGTTTCCAGAAATTTATCTTTGATTTGAATATCAACATTATACCATCGATTTAGTTTTTCGACAACATTTTTAAAAGTATCGTACCGAAAAACCATTTTCCCGTCTTTCCATGAAGTATATCCGGTTGCATCGACCTGTACAATACGTTTAGATCCAGTTTTCTGATCCAGAATGAATGCCTGATCGGGTTTCAAATAGCAAATGCTCTCGAATTTATCCCCGGTTTCCTTGATAATTTCAACTTTACCTTCCTCAAGAACAACTTCGGTAGAAGATTCGTCAGGATAAGCATACACATTAAAAGCTGTCCCGTAAACTTTAATGCTAATCGTTTTGGTTTTTACTATAAATGGCTGATGTACTTTTTTTTCTGCTTTGAAATATCCTTCACCTGCCAATTCGACTACCCTGGCTTTATTGGTGAACCTGTTGGGATATCGGAGGGTTGATCCACTGTTTAGCCATCCCTTCGTTCCGTCAGGCAAAATAAAACTTGTCCGAGTTCCTGCAGGAACATAAATTTCGGAATAACTAACCGATGCTTCATTTCCTGAAATTGAAGCATACAGGAATCCAACCGCCAGAAGTAACGGTATGAATAATACTGCTGCAATCCTCGAAAAAATCTTAAAAAGTTTGTCAGTATCTTTCAGTTTTTTTATAAATATCTCTTCTTCAAGCTTTATCTGATGATGAATCCTGTCAAGTACCCTAACGCGGTCAAAATCTGTATTCTCAGTATCTAAAGGAATTTCTTTCCAGAGCTGGCAGGCCAGACGATATAATTCCCGTTGTCCCTGGGAACTCTCAATAATAGATCCCAATAATTCCTGATTATTGCCTTCCAGTATAATCTTTTTCAGTTCGTCTGCAGATATGTTGTTTTCCCTGTTCATCGTAACGCTAATAAAAAAGCTAAAAGGAAGGATCCTTTTAGCTTCATCAACCCTAACTAACTAATACTGACTAACTTTCTAAATTGACCCATGTATTCGTGCCAATTAATGGTTCCACATATATAATATCCAGCATGAGATCAAGATTCCCGGCTTGTTGAAAAAAATTTTTTATGATAATCCTATTTTATTGATCTATAGCAAAATATAATTGTATTTGTAACATCATTGTCTTTACCTGACAAACAGCCAGAAAAAAAGAATTGAGAGAAGCCTGTGATTGATAAGAATATTTTTTATGAAATTTTTTGCATTCGAAAAATGATTTTCAACTGTTTTTACAGATATACC